>CAJXIT010000136.1 GCA_913054055.1 uncultured Thalassolituus sp. | reverse complement strand
GAATTAACTTATAAGGTCAAAGTAGAACCAAGTGATAAGAACTTAGA
The DNA here is from genome assembly GCA_913054055.1 of uncultured Thalassolituus sp. Lineage (GTDB taxonomy): Bacteria > Pseudomonadota > Gammaproteobacteria > Pseudomonadales > Oceanobacteraceae > Bermanella. The sequence continues at coordinate 8,732 of CAJXIT010000136.1, read as the reverse complement.
CAAACTATTAGATAAACTAATTAGTACTAAGTGGAGATATTCAGATGAGAAAATACCTTTGTATTCTCGAAGAGAAAATGGTCTTCGAACTTTGACTGGCTATTCTCCCAAGCTAACTCCTTATAATAACGAAAATGAAGTGATTGAACCTCATTCAATTGAAATACAATACGGCCAAATCTATTTCGATACAGATAATAAAAACCTTTATTCCAAAGTAATAAAGGAGCGTCTTTATGAGTATTAATAATAGACTCATTCAGTCAAGACTGGATGCTGTTATAAAAGTCATTGCGATACACGTTGAAAAGTGGAGTCTAGTGGAATTAGTTAGCATGCTAACTCTTATTCTTGTTTTATTTCATGGGTTTGTAAGCGACAACTTTAAATACCCCGTACAGTTGTTCTTTCTAATTGCGCTGTTTTACCGACCAATATTAATAAGTTCGGTCGCTTGGGGGATACTGGCTATGATATCCACCTATGAGGTAATCAACTTTTGGCATCATACCGCTAATCACAAATTCTTAACGGCTTATTGGCTTTGGACATTATGCATTACACACTGGTGTCAAAGTCAGGAAAGCAAAGAGCGTAATTTATTAACCAATGCTCGATTCTTAATTATGTTAACCATGGCGGGGGCTTGTATTCAAAAGCTATTTTCTAGCTCGTATATGGATGGCTCTTTTTTTGAAATAACTATGCTAACAACGCCAGCATTTGATTTTATGCTTCAGTTAATTGGTGTTGATAGTTTTCTTCCAAATATGACTACAACCGCAATTAGTGATTTACGATCGGCGTCCGTTGAAGTGATAAATGAAACGATTTCTTTACCACTTACATATGGTTATCACTGGTTTGCCATGATTATTACAATTTGGAATTTATTCATTCAATTTTTACTAGAGGCTTTATGCCTTTTTCAAGGTCATAAACCCCAGTTGATCTTTCATTGGTTATTTTTATTTTTTATTCAAACTACATATTTTGTTGCACCGTTTGTAGGTTTTGGTTTTTTGATTTGCATTTGGGGGTACGTATTATCAGCTAAGCGATTCCCAAGAGTTTCTTATTTGTACCTTATCTCCATAGCTTTAATGACATTATACGAATCTCCTTGGCGACAGGTGTTATTTTAATGAGGTATGAAGATTTAATTTCTAGTAGAACACCAGTAGTTATATATGATGGAGATTGTCCTTTTTGTAATACCTATGTTCAGTATATAAGATTCAAATCTGCAATTGGAGGGGTTAAGCTATTGGATGCTCGCAGTATTCCTGATCTTATACCTGTTTTCAAAAAGTATGGGTATAACTTAAATGATGGAATGATATTTATACTAAATGGTGAAGCTTATTATGGAGATAAAGCTGTCTCAACAATGAGCATGTTGAGTACCTCTATGGGGTGGTTTAATCGTATTAACTATTTTATTTTTAGTAAACCATATTTATCTAAGGTCATATATCCCGTACTTGTGTTTGGTCGTAAAATTGTGTTGACATTATTAGCGAGAGAAAAACTCTGATGCATTATGAAGACTTTTAAGTAGCAGGTTTTAAGATTGCAGACAGTTTTAGACTATTCTTTCAAGTGTTTAGTCTAGATCCCAAATATAAATTGAGTTTAAATCAAAGCCGTCAGGTGATGGGCTTGAGTTGGGTGTTTTATCTTGAATGGTTAAGGTTTTCATTCTGCAGCCTTCGTAGCTAATGCCATCATCACTTTCAGTAAAGTGATAGCTGAAGCTTTCGTTGGTGCTGACTAATCCTAAATGGTTGGTGCCGTTAGCTCGGTCATCTAGGCAGTGACTTAATTGCACTTTGACTCTGGCTTGTTCTGGGTAGCTATCCGGTGTGGCATTGCCCCACGAAATTTCTCTGAAGCTTAACTGTTTGTTGTAAATTGGGTAAGTGGCTAAGTAATCGTCTATGTAGCAGCTGACTTTTAATTTGCCTTTTTTACCCAGTGAAAGGAAATTGATACTGCCTTGAACCGAATCTTCAAGCACAAATGCATTGTTTGTATTTTGTCTGCTTTCATCCACTTTGGGGCCGGGTTGATAGGCGCTTACTTGTAAACTCTCCATGGAACAGCTTTGCTCAGTATCTACTTCCCCTGAGATGCATTTTCTAAAGCCTTTCGATTTCACATCAAATAATTCTGCACAAGCATCGTAGTTTTCTGCTTTACCTAATTCAGTTACCTGAATGTCATCAACTAAAATACCATAGCTGTCAGGCAGTCCATTATCTCTGAGCACTAAACGGCTAAATTGACGAGTGGCGACGATTTCAATTTTCGCTTCAGTAAACGCGCCAAAGACAGGCTCAAAGTGTTCGGCGGTACGACCAAATCTCATAACAAAATGACGATAGGCATTATTTGGCATATTGTAATCGCGCATTTGATATTGTGCACTGACAGTGTATTCATAACCCACCTTTGTTGGGATAAATGAACGAATACGCACATTAGCGGGTTCGTTTCCGCTGATGTTGCAGTGATACAAGTCAGTGTCTAATTCGGCGATCATATTTTCTGAAGGACCCGCGCCGTACACACTGGCCTTGCCCACTTCTATTTGTGGTGGGCAAAGTAGGGCGGCCAATTCATGGGTCATTTCATCACGGTCATAGCCCAAGCGATCGGCCAATAAATTGCGAGTGCGTTTGGTCCAGCGGATATCAAATAAGATATTGCCATCCTCATCTAGATAGTCAGAACGAGTAGGTTCTTCAGGTAAACCGAAATCAGTTAGGTACCAGTTTTGCCCAGTGTAAAAGCTTTGCAAGTCTTGAGTGGCAAATGCCTCTGCGGGTTCAGGGTCTCCAGGAATGGTGTCATCAAATGGCGCGGGGTCATCAACATCGAGAACACCATCATTGTCGTCATCAGTATCGGCATTGTCACCTATACCATCGCCGTCAAAATCAGAAGTTTCACTGGCATCAAATGGGAATGGATCAGAATTGTCTCCCACGCCATCACCATCGCTATCAAGGCTTTCAGTCGCATCGTGTGGGAACGCGTCTGAGTTGTCGCCTACGCCATCTCCGTCACTGTCAACAGATTCAGTAGCGTCATAGGGGAATGCGTCTGCATTGTCGCCTACACCATCCTCATCGCTGTCAGCGGATTCATTAGCATCGTAAGGAAAAACATCGGCATTATCGCCCACACCATCTCCATCACTGTCAGCGCTTTCTGTCGCATCCAATGGGAATGCGTCTGCATTGTCGCCTACGCCATCGCCGTCGCTGTCGGCGGATTCATTAGCATCGTAAGGGAAAGCATCGGCATTATCGCCCACACCATCTCCATCACTGTCAGTGCTTTCTGTTGCATCCAATGGGAATGCGTCTGAATTGTCACCAACACCATCACCATCGCTATCGGTGTGTTCAGTTGGGTCATCAGGGAATGCATCGGCATTATCACCAACGCTATCACCATCTGTATCCATTGATTCAGATGGGTCAAGAGGGAATACATCAATCCCATCGCTGACGAAATCCCCATCGGTGTCGAACAGTAATGGATTAGTGCCGATTAGCGCTTCAATTTCATCAAATACACCGTCGCCATCATCATCTAGGTCAGCTTCATTCCCTATGGTGTCCCCATCTGTATCTAAGGTTTCATATGGGTCTAATGGGAATGCATCCAGAGTGTCGCTGACACCATCATTATCATCATCAGAGTCTGCATTATTGCCAATGGAATCTTGATCAAAATCGTGGGTTTCATTTGGATCAAATGGGAATGCATCAAATGCGTCTTTTACCCCATCCCCATCAGAATCAATGTCTCTTGGATCTGGCGGTTCAATTGGATCGATGTCATCCACTGGAGGTGGTTCGGTTGGCGTGCTGGTGTCATCAGGTGTGAGCGGATTAGCATCCTCTTCATCAATCTCTTTGCTTATTTCATCGATGATCTGATCAATTTCGTCCTGAGTTAATGGGTCTTCAGAATCATCATTTTGTTGTGCCAGTTCTTCTTCTAAAATGTCCTCTAACTCGTCTGGTTCAATTAAATCAACTGGGGCAGGTGGTGGGGCATCTGTTTCAGTAACGGCAACGAGTTCTTCTTCTTCATTTATTCTTTGATAGTTGATACTGGCTTTGGCATTTTCCATGGTCATTAGGCCCACATCACCGCTGCAGTCTAGTGTGATCTGAGTATTGCGTTCGTATAATTGCGAATCATTACAGGCGGGCAGTGCACTGTCATTCACATCACCATGGTAGTGACTGCGACAGGCATCTTGTGTGACTAAAATGCCTTTTTGAGCGCTTTCATTTTTTCCGAATGTGGCTAACCAGCGGTCGGCATGAACATCTTCGGTCATGTTGCCTTTATGTGTCCATGAACGTAGTCCGTCTCCAGCGTAACTGGTTTGAAACTCACTGACACGTGTTAAGTGGCTGATATTGCTTTGGCCTGAAATGACAACAAAAATACGGTCAGTGGCCACGGGATAATTAACGTTGTGAACTTTGATATTACGAGAAACGGCCAGCCAAGTGCCATCAAGGCAGGCGTGTTCATCTAAAACACGGCTATCCGTTGTGGAGGCACTGCCATCTGAACTGTCACTGCCGCAACCCGCTAAAAAGCTAAACAGCAATAACGTTACAATCAGTTTCATATTGTAATCCTTTGGTACCACTTTGCAGTCTAGGTGTGAACGGGTTCCTCTTGAAAGATTAAAAGAAGATAAAAAAAAGTTGGGTTACAACAAGGTGTTGTAATAAATATGAGAGGATTAAAGATTGGTTTATTAGAATGAGTTACGCTAAGAACGCGGGATTAAACCTTAAAAATTAGTCCTGGATTTTAAGTCGTAGAAAAAAGCAGGTTTTTAGTAATAAAGGTTAGAGATAAACAGCATAATAAATGAATGTTTATGACTAAATAAAATATCAAAATATTAGCGCGCCTGTCTAAATGTCATATTGTATCGATCAGTCAGGTTAGGTTGCATTAAATCGGCTTTAACGGGCTTTACGCCGTGGTAATAAAGTCGAGCTGGCCCTGCTAAAATTAATACATCACCATCTTCTAAAAGTATTTCTAATTCAACGCCACTGCGTGTTTTACCAAAAATTTGAAATACAGCTGATAATCCCATGGATACAGAAACGATTGGCCAGCTGAAGTCCCTTTCTTCTTTATCTTGGTGGCTGCCCATTGATATGCCTATGGGGTAATGGTTGATTAAACAGCTATCCGGGTTGAAGTTTAAAATGCCTGCTTCCATCGCAGCATTTATAGCCAAGTGTTTAAATGCGGATGGCATGCTTGGCCAAGCTTGTTGGGTCAATGGGTCATTTTTTAAATAACGGTAACCTAAGTCATCACTATAGCCCCCTAAGTTGCCGCAGTTGGTACTGGATACTCGCATGTTATGGCCCATGGAAGTGCCCATGTGTCGTAAAGGGGATTGTGTTTTTATTTGCTGAATCAAAGGCATTAATTCAGTGGTTGAAGCGTAACGTTTTAATAAGGTGATGCCTGGCGCCACCACCTGTTTTAGTGTTTGTTGATCAGAAAATAAATCGCTCATGACCTATAAAAGATTAAGCCTGCTGATTCCATTCAATGCATTCATCTAGGGTGACACCATTGCCGCCAAAAATATCCAGTGCACTGCCAATGGTTAAATCCACTTTACCATTGGAAAGCGCATGCACTTCTTTTAAATCTTCTAAAGAACGTGCGCCGCCAGCATAAGTAACAGGGATAGTGGCGTGTTCACCTAAGAATGTAACAAGCTCTTTATCAATGCCCGCTTGCAAGCCTTCAACATCCGCTGCGTGAATTAAAAACTCAGCACAATGGGATGATAATTCAGATAGGGTGTCAGCGGTGATTTGTGTTTTTGTGATGGTTTGCCAGCGGTTGGTTGCGATGTTCCATCCGGTTGATGTCTTACGACAGCTTAAGTCCAAGATTAAGTGTTCTTTACCTACCGCGTTTTTAATCTCTTCAAGTTTGGAAAAACTAAATTCATTATTCTCAAACAGGGCTGATGTCACAATAACGTGGCTGGCGCCGGCTTTAATATAGTCAAGCGCATTATCAACATTCACACCGCCGCCAAACTGCAAACCATTTGGCCATTGGGCCAAGGCTTCTAACACGGCTTCTTGATTGTTTGGACCTAGGGCAATGACATGTCCGCCAGTTAAATTATGGTCTTTATATAATTTGGCGTAGTGGGCACTGTTGTAATCACTAATAAAATTGGTATCAGCACCTTGATCGTTAAGGCTGCCACCGACAATTTGTTTTACTTTACCTTCGTGTAGATCAATGCAAGGGCGGAATTTAGTCAAAACAGTATCTCGTTAAAAAGTGCGCATGCATTATACCCTTAAACGTGTCTGAATCGACAAGCTGCGGATGCTTTCTTTTATATGTTAAATAGATCAATCTTGCTTGTTGTTATGGGTCAGATAGCATAGTGGCTATATTGATTAAAATAATAGAGCCCATCAAATGAAACGAACTGTATGGCACACCCCCAAAGCCGGTGCTATAGACCGATTAAAGCTTCATGAGCAGACCATGCTCAAATTGGCCAATGGAAAGATCCGTATACAGGTTAGATCAGTGGGTCTCAATTTTGCCGATATATTTGCCATCACAGGGCTTTATAACGCTACGCCTCAAGGGGCCTTTATTCCAGGTTTGGAATTCAGTGGTGAAGTTATTGAAGTGGCCGAAACAGGCTCTGAGCACACATATAAAGTGGGTGATGTTGTCATGGGAGTAACCCGCTTTGGAGGTTATGCCAGCAAGATAGATATTGAGCCTGAATACTTAACACCATTACCTAAAGATTGGAGTTTTCAGCAGGGGGCTGCTTACTTGGTTCAGACATTAACGGCGTTTTATGCATTGACTGAGCTGGGTAATATTAAAGCCAACCAAAATGTTCTGATACATAGCGCGGCAGGCGGTGTTGGCTTACAGGCCATGAAGCTTGTAAAAGCCATGGGAGCCAACCCGATTGGAACCGTGGGGTCGCCAACCAAAGCGGAGTTCTTAAAGACTTTGGGGTTCACTGAGGTATATGTGCGCCAAAAACACTTTGACCATCAATTATCACAAGAAAAACGTCAGTTTGATTTGGTGTTAGATGGTATTGGTGGGGCGGTGCAGCAGGCCAGTTTTAATGCGTTAAAACCCATGGGGCGACTGGTTGTCTTTGGGGCAGCAGAGTTTACCCCAGGTAAGAACCGTCCCAACTATTTAAAAGCCGCATGGCAATTTTTAAAACGGCCTAAATACGATGTCATGGACATGATAAGTGAGAATAAATCCGTGATGGCATTTAATCTAATTTGGCTGTGGCAGCAGGTGGACTACTTAACAGAGCTGATTCAGCGGATGCAAGATTATCAAATATCTGCCCCGTATGTGGGTCATGAATATCCATTTGATAGGGCCCATGATGCCCTTCATTGCCTGAGAGAGGGGCAGAGTATTGGCAAGGTGGTTCTAAATATAGAGGAATAAGTATAAGGGTGTATATTCCGGCAAGTTATTTTACCGGTTAAATGTGTGATTAAATCTGGAGATAAAGCTGTGATGGCTATACTGAAAGGATAGTTCTGTCATAGGAGCATTTGATGTCAACAAGGATGTCTAATGGGTAAGTCATTAAATACCACCGCTCTGGGTAAAATTATTGAGTCCATGTCCATTAATTGGGCATATCTGAATAATGAGCGCCAGTTTCAAGGTATAAATGAAGGTCTAGCAAAATGGTTAGGCCTGCCAGAAACAGATATATTGGACCGAAATGTGTCTGAAATATTCGGTCAAGATGCAGCGGATAAATTGGCTCCCTATTGGCAACAAGCCATATCGGGTAAGCCATCTTCCATTCAAGATTATGTGCCCTTTCTTAGATTAGGGGTTCGCTATATTTCTATTTCGTATTTTCCTGATGTCCAAGACAGCAAGGTCATTGGCTTCTATGTGTGCTTCCAAGACAATACTGAAGAAAACCGCACAATTGAAGTGCTTCAAGATATCCATACCATCACCTCAAATAATGCGCTGCCACTAACCGATAAAATTAACGGTTTACTTAAGCTGGGCAGCGATGCATTTGATTTACCCTTAGCATTGGTCAGTCATATTGTTGGTGACAAATACACGGTTGAGTATTCCCACACACCAAATGGAGAGATCTCACCAGGTGATAGTTTTGATGTAAATGGCACGTATTGTATTCATACACTGAATGCCAATGGACCAACTGCCTATAATCATGCTGGTACCAGTGAAATAAAAGATCATCCTTGTTATATCGATTTTGGTTTAGAAAGTTATATTGGTACTCCTTTAATCGTTAAAGGGATGCGGTATGGCACATTGAACTTTTCGGGCCCAGAGATTACAGAGCGAGCTTTTAGCAGCAATGATTTCAGTTTGATTCAATTGATCGCGCAATGGATAGGGAATGAACTTACACGTTACAACATTGATAAAAGCCTTAATAGACAACAGCAATTATTAGAATCCATGAGCCAGCAAGGCCGCATAGGTGCTTGGGAAGTCGATCTAGTTCATAACAAAATTTACTGGTCGGCTATGACAAAAATCATTCATGAAGTCGCGGAAGACTTTCAACCGGATTTAGAAACAGCCATTTATTTTTATAAAGAAGGGTTTAGTCGAGACCGTATTACCGAGTTGGTTGC
>CAJXIT010000135.1 GCA_913054055.1 uncultured Thalassolituus sp. | reverse complement strand
ACACCTGCCCAAGCGGGCTTTGGAGAGCACCATGGTTGTAGTTCGTGCGATATTAGGCGCCTTAATCTTATTGTTAAACTGGGTATTTACCCCTAAATCGGTTAAACGCGATCAAGCTTCTCAAGCACAAATTAATGAAGCCGCCAAAGATTTAACCTTATACCAATATAAGGCTTGCCCATTTTGCGTAAAGGTACGTCGCTCTATGAAACGCGCTGCTTTACCTATTGAAACAAAAGATGCAAAACGCTGTAAAACCAGCAAACAAGAATTAGTTGAAGGTGGTGGCCAATTAAAGGTACCTTGTTTGAAGATTACAGAGAATGGTGAAGACCGTTGGATGTATGAATCAAAGGAGATCATCAACTACCTTAACGATCGCTTTCATACCACCACCGCAACGTCATAATAATACTCGATATTATTCTGCGTTCGTCGCACGAAAAAGGCCAAGCATCTTAAATGTTTGGCCTTTTTAGTGTTTACTTCTTAATGATTTTTTCTAGTTCAAAACTAAATACAGAGCCGACACCTAACTCGCTATTCAACTCTAAGCGGCTGCCGTGCAATTCCACTATGCGTTTACAAATCGCTAGGCCTAAACCACTATTATGCCCTTTCCCGTTTACACTATTACTTGCTCTATAATGCCCGGCGAAAACATTTGGAATCTCATTATCTGGAATACCAACACCTGTGTCAGATATCTCTATCAACCACTTTTGGTTGGTTTGTTCTGAAATTCGTATATTAATACAACCACCTGAATGAGTATGACGAAGACTGTTATCAATCAAATTACTAAAGACTCGTTCTAACTTTTGATAATCGCCCATTAATACTACCCCTGATTGTTTAGGGTTAAGATCAATGACAATGTTTTTTGCATCGGCTTCTGGAGCACGATTTCTTATGGCATCGTGTACAAGTTCAGTTATATAAATTGGCTCCATATTTAGCGACACATCTTCGGCATCAAGATAAGCCAATTCAAATAGCTGTTCAATTAAACAACTCATGTGCTGGGCATTTTTCATTGCCACATTAATTAGGTCTGAATCCACCTCGGTATCTTTGTGTTTAAGCCACCAAGTTTCTAAGTAACCCTGCAGAGATGCTAGAGGTGTACGCAAGTCATGGCTGGCATAAGAGATCAACTCCCTTCTAAGTTGATCTGTATTTTTAACCTTTTGATATTGTTTGTTCAGTTCGCTTGTCAATTCATTAAAACTGTTTCCAAGTCGTTCGATTTCATCTCCAGAGTTAGATTTCCATTGATGATAAGTTAAAGGCCTGCTTTCAAACCCGTGTTCTCTAAGCATTTCAATATCGGATGTTAGGCGTCGTAAAGGGCGTGTTAGCATTGCAAACAAAAATAGTGTCACGATTAACGTCATGAATAAAATCAGTACAACACTCCATCCACCCAAAGTTAAAATATGGCTTTTTTGAAGTAGACTCGTAATATCGTCATAAATCTCACCGCCGATAATTATGTACAGATACCCTTTCAATTGATTTTTTTCATGAATGGGTGACACAGAGAAAATCTTTTTCTTTGTAGTCGATCGAGGATCATCTCCTAAAATCGGCAAAGGTTTAACTCCATTAATAAAGTCATTAATGGGATCAATGGATACAGACTGGCGTTTAATACGATCGGGAGCGGCAGAAAAGGTTAAAATTTTTCCTTCAGGGCTGACAATATAGAATTCAAAACTTGGCCCTAAAATCATCATTCCATTAAATGCATGTTAAATTGCACTATGATTTATTTGGTCACCATTAAACAACTGATTATCATGCACGATATGTTCAGCCAATTTCAAATGCAGCTTTTGCTCTACTTCACTTTGATAATTTTGTGTTAATAATTTAGCTAAAATTGTAAGTACTATCGCAATTACCATGAAGCAGGCTAGAAGAAGTAACGAAAGCTTTCCATAAAATGTTTTTATCATTGAAAGCATATTAAAAAATTGAATCATTAAACTTATATCCCACACCCCAAATGGTTAAAATATAAGACGGTATAGAAGGGTCGCTTTCTAATTTATTTCTCAGACGGTTAATATGAGAGTTTACTGTATGTTCATAACCACTATGCTGATAGCCCCACACACTATCAAGTAGTTGACTACGGCTGAATACCATCCCAGGTTGTTTAGCTAAGTGCCATAATAAATCAAATTCTGTACTAGTAAGTTCAATTTTTTTATCATGCAGTGTCACAGATCGTTTTGAGGCATCGATTAATAAACTTTTAAATTGCATAAAAGCCTTATCAGCAGTAGCAATACCTTGGCTCATATCTGAACGACGCAATATTGCCTTAACACGGGCTTGTAATTCTCTAATGCTAAAGGGTTTAGTTAAATAATCATCAGCTCCCATTTCCAGTCCAACAACCCTATCAGCTTCACTGTCACGGGCTGTTAGCATTAATATTGGGGTAATTATATTTTTTGCCCTTAACCTTCGACAAATTTCTAAGCCATCCATTTCTGGTAAAGTGATGTCTAATACAATAGCGTCATAATGCCCATTTAAAGCAAGCTTTAAACCTCTTCCACCATCACTGCAAGCTTCTACATTATGCCTTTGATCACGTAAATTCATGGTAATTAGGTTATTAATATCTTGATCGTCTTCGACGACCAATATGGATTTTTCCATGAGCCATATTTCCTATCGCTTAACACAACATACCTAAAAACTTGTATGCACCCTGTGCTATCTGATGGCACAATGGCATACAAGTTCCCAGTAGTCAGAATTAAAACGGTTATTAATCTAACCGTGTGATCCTCACCGATACTGCTGGATTATCGAATTTATGAGCACTTGTCAGTACTGAGTCGGCATAGCCATCATCAGCGCCAACCACTCCTGGATGCCGTGATACAAAATTTGTATCTAAACGCTCTGCATTAAAACCCTCACCCATTTGACCTGGTATCGTATTAAGCAATTCATCATTTACTTCGGTTCCGGCATCGTAAACGCCTAGCCTTAGTGTCAGAGAATCACCTCTTTGAAGATCACTGACATATAAACCAGTAGTCCCCGTGAACCCGTCATTTGTATTCACCAACATTGAAGCAATTGATAAATACCGCTCTGAGTAATCGCTAGAAATGGTTATAGATAGGGTTTCATACCCACCAGGCATGATCAGCCCCTCGCCGGATGCGGTTGTAATTAAAGACTCATCCTCTGAATCTAATAAAGCGAGATTTGTCCCTCCTTCAGCTAAGTCCTCTAAAGCAACAGATGCGCTGCTGCCTATGGACCAAATTTGAGTAGGCTCAGAATGAACCAACACACCTACAGGTGATAATGGTTGGCTATGGGTTAAATTTAGTACCTGAACTTCGTATGTAATGTTTGAGTTTTTATCATCACTGCCACAGGCAGATAAAATGGCACTCACCGCAATGATACTGGCCACATGATGTATAGTTTTCTTTTTCATGATGTGCCCCTATTACTTTACGGTTACAACAATTTTTGCCACTGGGTTTAACCAACGGTGAATTCGGCTATCAACATCACTGATGCCTGCACTGTCATCTGTATCACCCACATTCCCTCTGTGAATATGAACCGTAGAGTTAGACTCTGTGGCAGTGACACCCGTTGCTCCCGTACCTGCGTCGCCACCCGGCGCCGCTGGAATACCTGCGTCACCTGGTGCCCCCATGCCATTTATAATTTCATCATTCGCCTCTGTGCCGGCATCATAAGCGTTTAAGTAAACGGTATAAGTGCCCGCTTCTTCAGGAATTTCCCATCCATCCAAACCAACAAAGCCATCGTTGGTTGGCAGTAGCATTGATACAACGGATAAATGTGTATTGGTTTCCGTATCTAAATCCAGTACTTCCGTTGAAGCAGACGGCGCCAGTAACCCCATCGCAGGGTTTTCTGACGATACAGAACCTTGTGGAGCAGTTGATGATAGAGATGAAATATCACCACCTTCTGCCATGGCTTGAATAGCATCGGATGCACTCGTTGCCACTTGGAATAAATGATCATCACTGCTATGTGCATTAATAAATAGCGGTGTGAAATGCAAACCATGAGTGAGGTTAGTAATTTCTAAATCCACAACTTGTGAGAATGCAGCAGATGAGAAAACCAATGGCATGGCTAATACAAGGGATTTAAGTTTCATGAGATCGTCCTTTGTGAAGTTCTTTATTTGATTGTTTAGCACTACGACGACAAAGATAAATTAAAGAACTAACAGGACTTTCACAGAGTTATAACAAAAGTATCACAAGCCGTCATAATTTAATAAATGGAGATAATTAGCCGTACTATCGTCTTTCATATTTCCTTCACGTACCTGTCACTAAATATGGTTAGCTTAAAAAGGCGCGTTGATCTGTCGTGCTTCCTTTAAACTTTGAGAATTAAAAAATGATAAAAAATCCATTTTCAATGATGGCAGCCGCCATATTTTTACTCCTACCGGCACATAGCTACGCAAGTGATTTTGCTAAACTGGATGAAGCCCTACCAAGTAATGGCATAATTAATAATTTAGAGCCTGTGTTTGACTTTGACAGCGACGGCTGTTTGCCCAGTGCTGGTATTAGCCGGACAGGGGAAATGAATGCTGGACTAAATACGTCTGGCAGCATAACTGGAGGTTGCCGATCTGGTAATTTTTTATTGATGTCGAATACTTTGCATCGCTATGCTTGCAAAATAAGTAATGGAGATCAATATTGCGTTCATTTTTACGCTCTGTATTTTGAAAAAGATCAATTGTTTAATTGGTTTGGAGGTGGCCATCGACATGACTGGGAACATGCTGCAGTTTGGACAAAAAATAGCGTCGTCACTCACGGCAGCTATAGCGCACACGGCGACCTATTTACGGATTCGGCCTCTAACTTGCCGTTTGAAAACGGGCATTTGAAAATTGTCTATCATAAAGATGGTATAACAACTCATGCTCTGAGATTTTCTAAAAATAATGAACTCGCTGAAAATCCGTATGGCGTCTTTATAACACCTACTATTATCAGCTGGTATGAACTTGAAGGGGATGGTTTAAATAATGCCGAAATGCGTCATTTACTGAACAGTTATGATTATGGTTCTGCAACAATTCCAATGACAGACGGTAAATTTTTAAATAATATCAACAATTATTTACCAACTGGTTATCCAGTGTTTACTTCATCAAATATCAGCGCTTCACAGTAACCTAAGGGGTAAAATGAAAAAAGCCAGTCGTTTTCTAATGACTGGCTTATTGTTTCAACTCTAGTGATTTATTTTTTAGGAGAACTCTTCACCCAAGGGTTTTGCTTTCCAGCATCACTATCACCAGCAGGTCGTTTCGAAGGTTTTCTTGCACCAGGTTTAACAAATCCACTTTTGCTGGATTTTGGCTTACCTTCCCCATCTTTTGAATCTTTCGATTTTGGTTTTCCGCTGCCAGTGTGCTTTTTATTTTTGCTTGCTGGTTTATGGCCCCGTTTAGCTTCACCTGAACGTTGACCATCTTGATGACCGCTATTTTGCTTTTTCGGTTTCTTAGGTTTTTTGGGCTTAAACGGCTTTGTATTCAAAACGGATTCAGGTAATACATTTAACGGTTCGAAACCGACGATATATTCACGGTCTAATACTCGACCAATCACACGTTCAATAGCTTGTAATTCTTTAAACTCATCATGAGAAACCAATGAAACAGCCTGACCTTCAGCACCTGCACGGCCTGTTCGCCCAATTCTGTGAACATAATCTTCGGCTACTTTGGGTAAATCAAAATTCACCACATTAGGCAGCTGGCTAATATCAATCCCACGAGCCGCGATATCGGTTGCCACTAATACACGGACTTCACCATCTTTAAAGTTAGCTAGTGCACGTGTTCTAGCCCCTTGGCTTTTATTACCATGAATGGCAGCCGCTGAGATTTTATTAGCTTCCAACAATTTAGTTAGCTTATTTGCCCCATGCTTGGTTTTAGAAAACACCAACACTTGTTGCCAATTGTTATCTTTGATTAACTGCATCAACAGTTCAGGTTTATCTTTTTTCTCTACTGGGTAAATCCACTGTTTTACGGTTTTTGCCGTGCTGTTAGCTGGATTCACTGAAATTTCGGTTGGATTTTTTACAATCTTTTTAGCAAGGTCTTTGATTTCAGGGGAGAAGGTAGCGGAGAACAATAGACTTTGACGCTGCTGTGGCAGGAGAGCCATGATCTTTTTCAGGTCATGAATAAAACCCATATCCAACATACGGTCGGCTTCATCTAAAACCAATACTTCAACTTTATTAAACTTAATAGCGTTTTGATTGTATAAATCTAATAAACGACCAGGTGTGGCTACCAACACATCGACACCGCCACGTAAGCGCATCATTTGTGGGTTAATCTTTACGCCGCCATATACAACCGTGCTTCGTAACGGTAAGTATTCGCTATAGGTTTCTACATTATCCGCTACTTGTTGGGCTAACTCCCTTGTAGGCGTCAGTACCAGGGCGCGAATATGGTTACTGTTAGCACGCTGGCCTTTTAATAGGTTTTGTAAGATCGGTAAGGTAAATCCGGCTGTTTTACCAGTACCCGTTTGTGCCGCGGCCATAACATCTTTACCGGCTAAAACCGCTGGAATCGCTTTCGCTTGAATAGGGCTAGGCTCTGTATACCCTTTTTCGTTTAAGGCTTGCAGAATAAGGGGGGATAATTCTAGTGAGTCAAAGCTCATACATCTCTCTTTTTAGCGATTTTCTTTGTACTTTACATCAAAGAAATCATCAACAATGTTTAACGGCGTGCAGCTTATCCGAAGCCGGTTTGTTATGCCAATTTTAAGGTGAATTTCCTAGTGATCACCCAAATAAAACGCCATTTTTGCTTCTAAGCGAGCTGGGTTAATGGGCTTACTCAAATAATCATCCATTCCGGCACCTAAACACTTTTGCTTGTCACCCTTCATGGCATTGGCCGTTAACGCAATGATGGGGACACGTTTATGATTATCACCTGCATCCCCGTTTCGAATCGCCCGTGTGGTTTCATAGCCATCCATTTCGGGCATTTGGCAGTCCATCAATATCAAATCGTAAGGGTCTGAGGTATTCTCATTAAGAATTTGTATGGCTTCTAGACCATTATTGGCAATTTCGGCAGTGAAACCAATATCCCCTAGTAACTCCTTAGCAACCTCTTGATTGATCATATTGTCTTCAACCAACAAGATACGCATGAATCGACGTTGCGCTTGCTCTTTTGGGGCTTCATCTTGATTGGATATTCTATTCTTAATAAAAATATCCCCCAACTCATCTGGGTTCGTTTTCAAAAGCTTCGCAATTTTATTTAGCTCGTAAGGGGTAACGGGCTTTTGAATCACCGCCCTGACTCTATTAATAAACCGACGACTGACAATTTCGCATGCTTCAATTTTTGATAATAAAATGATGTGGCATTTATCAGGATCAACCCCTGCTATCACATCTTCAATGATTGATAAGTCATCATCAATTGGTATATCAATAAACAGTATATTAAACCCCTGCTCAACTTTTTTATTAATTTTTTCATTTTCAGCCAACCCAAATGAATCAACAGATTGTGCTCCCCAGGTTAATAACTGACGAGAGGCAATCTCAATATAAGCAGGGTTATTTGAAGCTACAATAATATTATCGTTTAAAAATTTATCATGATTTTTTCCAGAGATATTCTTTTCACTAACATCCATTTCTATATCAAAAGAAAAACAACTTCCTTTTCCTATCTCGCTAGTGACCGAAATACTGCCTTTCATTAATAAACATAATTGCTTAGCAATTGATAAACCTAACCCCGTACCACCATACTCACGTGTTGTGGAGTCATCGGCCTGAGTAAATTTATCAAAAAGAAAATCTTGTTTTTTCTGATCGATTCCAATACCCGTATCTTCTATCATAAAATGCAAAGTACGTTTATTCGGGGCAGATTTATGGCTGTAATCAGAAATTCGAATGATTACGTGCCCTTCATGGGTAAACTTAATGGCGTTCCCCATTAAGTTAGTAAGAATTTGATTTAAACGACTGGGGTCACCTTTTACAAAACGGGTTTTTAATCCTTCGCCGTCAATAATAAGTTCAAGACCTTTTTTCTGTGCTGAATATGCCATGGCTTCAGCAAAATCCCCCAACATGGCTAACAAGTCAAAATCAATATTTTCCAAGGTGAGCTTCCCTGCTTCTACCTTGGTAAAATCTAAAATATCGTTAATCAGATTTAACAAAGACTCGCCACTGGTGCTGGCTAAATTGACAAAACGGCTTTGCTCTTCTGTTAAGTCGCTTTTTTTCAGCATATTTAGCATACCGATAACACCATTCATAGGCGTGCGAATTTCATGACTCATATTAGCCAGGAATAAACTTTTCGTTTTATTGGCAAGCTCTGCATTTTCGGTCGCTTTAAGGAGCTTAGTAATTAAACTCGCTAATTCAGTAGTCCGCTCTGTTACACGCTCTTCAAGTAAAGTGTTTATTTTATTTAGTTGATATTCTTGCTGTTTTCTATCGGTAATATCAATATGGGTTCCAACTAAGCGAATAGGCTCATTGGTTAGAGGATCTCGAACCGCATAAGCTCTCGATAGCACGTTAACTAAACTGCCATTTTTATGCTTCATTCTAAATTCAAGTCGGTAGTCTTTTACTTTACCGGATAAAAAGTCACTCGAAAAAGACAATGCTTGTTCAACATCCTCCTCAAACATTAAACTTTTCCACGTACT
>CAJXIT010000134.1 GCA_913054055.1 uncultured Thalassolituus sp. | reverse complement strand
TTGGGTAACACTAGCAAGGTTGAATCCGCTGTCAGACCCAGTCAGTACCTGTGACGTTGACCGTGCCCCTATTCCTTACTCAAATGCAGGCTATAACAAAGCTCCACTATGGCTATGGCAAGAACCTATTTCTTTGGATAACCTCGCTGGCAAGGTAATCAAGCTAAGGTTTAACTTCTCAACAGAAGATGAACTATACAACGGTTTTAGGGGTTGGCTAGTAGACGACCTTAGCATTCAAAAAACAGAGGGAACGTTCCCGCTTTATGAGGAAAGCGATCAAGACGGTGAAGAGAACATTCCAATGGATAACTGCATCTCAACAGATGGGCCTGAGTTAGAAGAAGTTGAACCCTCTTAATAACTTGCCCTATCCTCTTTAAATTAGGCTGGATTATGCAGCCTTTTTTATGCACATAAAAATTAGAATGTATGTTTTCCTAAAAAATTACGAGCAAGCAGCCTATTAATAGCTAAATCGCCTGATCCTGTTTGATAAGCAACAGTTCATTGCTGGGTGGGGCTAATACGGGCAATAACACCAATATTAAGAAATAGAAACAATAGGATAAGTCTGGAGGGACCTCCAGCCACACCTCGGCACATCATTCACTGCTACCCTTGCTCCCTTCCGGGCCTGGGGGAGTTTACAGCTGCAAATTGCGAGGGGACCGGAGGCCACCATAACAAGCAAGCCTGACGGCTTTGCGCTTCTGGGATGAAGATTAAGAGGTCTTAATTTCAAGAAGCGAGCGCATTGTCTTAAAAAAACCATGTCTATTCAAGAACTTATTGAAATATCGACACATTTATTAGTAATGCTGAACTAATTGGTCTTTGGGTTTACACTAATGCCATCTACCTAAATTGATTGCACTATGTTCAAAGTTACGCCTATTCCCATTATTGAAGACAATTATGCTTGGTTGGTTCAAAACCAAGGTCAGAACTTAGTTTTTGACCCAGGTGAAGCCGCACCTGTGATTGATTACCTGAAAGCCAATGACCTGACGTTAGACTTCATGTTCATTACCCATAAACACTGGGATCATGTTACCGGCATAGCCGAAGTGAAAGCCGCGTTCCCTGACTGCGTGGTTTATGGCACTGGGCACCATGATATCCCCTGTCGTGACATCCCTTTAACGGGGGGTGAAACCCTTGAAGTACTGGGCTTAAGCTGGAGAGTGTGGCACACACCTGGCCACACGTTAGACCACATCGTTTTTTACACTGAAACAACAGACGCTGAAAATCCTTCAAGCCCAAATATTGATAACGGTATAAAAACGAAGCCTACACAGGGGCATTTATTCAGTGGCGACAACCTGTTCGCCTGTGGCTGCGGCCGAATGTTTGAGGGCACGCCTGAGCAATTTGAAGCGTCTTTGGCCAGTTTGGTGGCGCTGCCCCCGTCCACAAAAATCTACTGCACCCATGAATATACTTTGGCCAACATTAACTTTTCACTACACATTGAGCCAAATAATACCTATACCCTTCACAGACAAGACATTTGCACCGAGCTAAGGCAGCAAAATTTGCCCACTTTACCCACAACCGTGGCGGATGAACTAAAGAGCAATCCATTTGTGAGGCTAGACCAACCGGATGTGATACGCGCAGCAGAGCATTTTAGTGGGCAAGTGCTGGGTAAAAAAGCAGAGGTGTTTGCCATCATTCGTAAAATGAAGGATGGCTTTCAATGAATTCGCCTAAATTTAAAATAACACGCTAAGTGCTGCAGCGGGTCCATGGATGATTGTGATGGGTGCCTTAAGTAAGATACTGCCTGGGTCCGCATCAGTCTTCCCCAAGTCGCCACCCATAAACACATTCGCCTTGATGTGATAACCCACATTAACTGCAATTGAGAAGTCTGGGGTGCGCTTTCCAATCATCCAGCCAAGCTCATAAGTCCCTTGGTTGCCAAACATGATTTTACTTTTATTACTTTGCCCGTAGGCAGCCAACTCTGGCGCATCAGAGGTTTCAATCTTGGCAATGGATAGGGCTAACGCTGACGATGATAAATACCAATCATTTTTATAAGTTAAACCCGACCCACGCTCTAAGTCATACCCAGTGGTTAAAAAGGCATAAATGGGGTCATAATGTACCCCCAAGCCGATACTGGTTATTTGTAAGTCATCATCTTGTAAGTATATGGTGTCACCATCGTCATTATATTCAAATAAATAAGGCACAGAGTATTGCTGAATGCCAAACCCAGCAATTCCACCCATACCATCATGGCTAGCCCCTGTGATATCAATTCGCGTGTAATCACTCTCAAAAGTACCCAGTTCTATGTCAGTATCTTCTTGCAAAATGCGACCGGAAATCTCCCCCCGCTCAATTCGGATTAATTTATCGGCTAAAACAAGTCCTAAAGCAAAGTCATTGATTTCGTTATTTTCGTCTAAACCCACATCGCCAAAAATATTGACCCAGTCCTTATTGTTGTAGCCGAATTTAATTTGCTTAATGGTATGCGTATCAGACTCATAATAACGGTCAAACTCAGTGCCTAGAAATTCAGATTTAATCGACCCAAGCCCTAAATAGGTCTGAGCAAAGGACGTAAGGCTAAATAGCCAACATAGGATGAATACAAGAATCTTCATGGGGGTATCCTTTAGTTTTCTATTAATATAATGCCCAAGTTATAAAACCTCAATAATAGCCTTCCCTCCTCCCAGAAGACTTATGACTCTAGCAAATATGCTTTCAACATGGCCATAGCATGTGCAATTGTGTAAAATGCGCGCCAAATTACTATCCTTTTCGGCCATAGGTTCGTCTGATGCAGACTGTTGAACAAATTTTTGAACAAAATAAAACACCCGCTTCTTTGGTTAGTGCGATTCAAGCGGTTTTAACAGCAAGCAAAGACATCACTCACCTGCTACAAAAAGGGGCGATGGCCGGTGTTTTAGGCAGTGCAGAAGCTGAAAACGTTCAAGGGGAAACCCAGAAAAAGTTAGATGTTATCTCTAACGATCTATTGAAAGACACGTTAAAAGCCTGCCCAGTTGTTGCAGGGATCGCTAGCGAAGAAGAAGACCTACCGGTTGTTGCCAATAACGACGGTGAATATTTAGTGATTTTTGACCCACTAGATGGCTCCTCTAATATCGATATTAACGTGACCGTAGGCACTATTTTTTCGATCCTTCCAAGTAATGGCGGTGACCCCGCCGAAGAAGCCACGTATCTTCAATCTGGTCGCAAGCAGCTAGCAGCGGGCTACGTTCTTTACGGCCCTTCTACCATGCTGGTGATGACCACAGGACAAGGGGTGGATGTTTTCACGCTAGATCCTAGCTCTAATGAATTTTACCTAACAGAACAACAAGCCCAAATTACTGCAAGTACTCAAGAGTTTGCCATTAACATGTCAAACCAACGTTTTTGGGCTGAGGGTGTACAAAATTATGTGGCTGACTTACTACAAGGTGAAGAAGGCCCATTAGGCAAACGCTATAACATGCGCTGGGTGGCAGCTATGGTGGCTGAGGTTCACAGAATCATTACTCGTGGCGGTATTTTCATGTACCCATGGGATAATCGTGACGTGAAAAAACCAGGTAAACTTCGTTTAATGTACGAAGGCAACCCTATGTCTATGTTAGTTGAGCAAGCCGGTGGATTATCAATGACACCTGACGGTCACATTATGGACATTGAGCCTGAACTGATTCACCAACGCGTGCCGGTATTTTTAGGCAGCAAAGAAGAAGTTGAAGTTGCCATGAGCTATCAAAATAAATAGCATTTCTGTTTATTACGTCCTAAATAAAAAAGGCTTCTATTGAAGCCTTTTTTGTTTTTACTGCCACCTTGATTTTTAAATGCGGAATCAATTAAGTCCGTTGTTGGCTTTATCTGCCTTTCCATTGTTCACAAAAAGCGCTAAATGCATCTGCTTTCATGGGCTTACTAAAATAAAATCCTTGCACTTCATCGCATGACATTCCCTCTAAAGCCTTAACCGTTTCTAAGTCTTCTGCCCCTTCTGCCACAACCGACAGTGACAAGTTATGAGCCAAGTGAATAATTGAGTTTACGATGATGCTGTCTTGTTCGTTATGACACATATTCCGAACAAAGGTAATATCAACTTTTAATGTATCCAAAGGCAGCTGCCTTAAATACACCAGTGATGAATAGCCGGTACCAAAATCATCAACCGATATACTAATGCCTAGGGCACTGATTTTATTTAGGGTTTCAAGCGCCCTTTCAGGGTCAGCCATCAACGCACTTTCTGTGATTTCCACTTCTAACAAATGCGCGGGCACTTCGTATTCAATTAATTTTTCACTTAAATATGGAATTAAATTTTCATCCAATAAGTTGCGTGTGGATACATTGATGGATACTTTTATCTGTAATCCTTGCGCCACCCACATATTAATCTGCTTTAAAGCCTGATCAATCACCCACTCAGTAATTAAGATAATCGAATCATTCATTTCTGCCAAAGGAATGAATTCTACTGGACTGACCACACCTAACTCAGGGTGTTCCCATCGAATCAAGGCTTCGCAAGACTGCACCTTATCCGCTTTTAAATTCACTTTTGGTTGGTAGCATAAATAGAACTGATCACTCTTTAAGCCAGACCCCATAGAAGCCATTATGGATAATCGCCTTGGGCTATTATCATCGATGTCATCACGATAATTTAAAATGCCACCGGCAGAAGTTTTGGCTTTATACATAGCGACATCAGCGCATCGTAATAGCGTACCACTGTCTACGCCATCTTCAGGGAACATGCTAATACCGATGCTTCCTCGAATCTCCACGTTAAGTTGCCCTAAGTCAAAAGGCTCTTTGATTTTTTGAAGAATTTCAGACGCTAACTGACGGGCTTCTTTTGCGCTTTGAATGGATGGCATGATCACAGCAAATTCATCCCCCCCTAATCGGGATAAGCTTGCTCGATATTTTTTCAATAACGGCTTAACCCTAGGTTCGATTTTCTTTAAAAGTACGTCACCGTAATGGTGACCAAGGGCATCATTGATCTCTTTAAAGCGATCTAAATCAATGACTAATAACCCTACCTTAAAGCCAAACTGCAATGCTTGATCCACCTTAGAATCCAAGTTATCCCGCAATGCGATTCGATTTGGCAAACCTGTTAAAGCATCGTGACGAGTTTTATATTCTAAGTCTTGAATGTGCATTTTTGATTCAGTCACATCTTGGATGATCAGCCAAATCCGGGTTAAACGACCATCTTCGATTTCACTGATGCAACGACAGCTAATCCATTTATTTTCACCCAAGGATGTTTCATGAAGTACTTCAATTCGTTCATTACTATAACCACTGCTTAAAACATAATGTAAGGCATGCTTTAAACTTTTTATCGCCAAAACATCTGAAAATTCACACTGGCCAGATATTTCAAATAAGCGATTAAATTCGGGGTTCACTTCTTTAATTAGTGCTGACTCAGCAATTTTTTCTAGCTGTTGATCAGGGGTTAAATCTGTTACTACGGCAGGCTGGATGGATACATCCACAATGGCTTCATTACTGCGAGAAATGAATCCGCGGTAATGATCATTACTTTTTTGAATCATTTTTTGACTATAAATATGCTCTAACTCTGAACGTATGCGCACACTGGCCATGGATAGAAAGTCCATAATCAAATCATTCATGGCATTTTTATCATCTAGCAATACCACGATAATACCCATGGGCGTTTTTTGTTCATTGCTTAAAATGACACTGCCCAAATAAGCGGGATCATATTCGCTAACAAAGTTATTCACATCAAAATCAGATCGTTCTGTCTGTGTCAGCCAAGTCCATTTATTATGTTGAGTGTTCGGCACGATTGTATGCAGGTCGTCATACAAATTGGCCCCTTTGTCTTCACCGCGATGCCCCACGTAAGAGAATCGCTTTTCATCCTCTTTATAGTTACCCACATAAATCAAGCCCCCTGGTAAAAACTGTAAAAAGCTCTCTAATACTAAATTAATAGCATTGATACCATGCTCCTCTAACTCAATACCCGTTTTCTTCACAAAGGATTCATGCAATTTTACCGATGTAATATCGGTAATGATAAACACCGTGCCCGCATCATTATCTAAGTCAAACTTCGAAACCCAATAATCGTGGCGTTTAGATAACGGCGTCGTTAACCAAATATCTTGCTGGTTTTCCTGGCATTCCGAAAAAGGGTTGTCTTGGCCATAGAGTTTTTGCAGCTCAGAAAATTGAGCGTTTTTGTAAATGATCTCCCCCTGCTTTTGCACAAAAATACCTGCAGGGATATTTTCATAGACTTTTCTTAACCAAATTTCTCTTTTTGTTAATTTTTTATTGTGGGTAATATCTTGAATGCTTCTAGCAAACACCGCAAATAGACCAATCACTAAAAACACCAAAGCTGCGGAGTAAACGATGCGAGGATTCACTTCCAGTGCTTGATCCACGTTTAATTCGTAGATTTGCATACTTTGACCCAAAATTAACAAGGCAAAAGCGACCAGCAACACCCCATATACCTTTAGACCAAACACGTAAACGATGCGTTTATAGAAATACAGGCACAAGAAAAAGATGCTAACCACCAGCACCATTCTAAAAATGAATATACTTTCATCTAAGCCCACAGAGACACCATAACTACCAAACTATTAATAAGGTTAGACATATACCAAGAAACTGGCCAGATTTTGACGCATTGACAAGGCAGCCACAAGCCCTTAAGTTCAGACTATTAAAATTGTTATAAATCACGAGCTTACACCACATGCCCATGTTACCCATTACCTCGTTTTATTCGGCATTATTAGCCATTTTAATTTTGAGATTGGCATTTAATGTTATAAAAGTCAGACAAGCTGAAAATCAAGGGTTAGGATATGATAAAAAACCCCTTTTGCTTGCTGGTCGCATTCACGCAAATGCAATGGAATACATCCCCATTAGCTTGATTTTATTGGCTATTACCGAACTTAATGGCATACCCGCTTTTATTTTGCATGGTGTGGGCAGTACTCTATTATTTGCACGAATTATTCATGCTAAAGGGTTTGCTGCAGGAAACGGCCAATCCCACCCCGGGCGCTACTGGGGAACCGTTTTAACCTGGCTTGTGATAATGGCTTTAGCGGGACTCAACATCGTTTATAGCTGGCGCTATTTGTTTTAATCATAATTGGCAGAAAATGCATATATCTCTGCATTTTCGGTCAACTTATTCATTCAAAAAACCATTAGAATGCATACGCTAAAATGAACCTGTTTTCTTATGGGTGATTTGCATTAGAATGCGCAGCATTCACCATTCATATTTTCAATTATATTCAAGGTCTCCCATGAGCAAAGTATTAGAAGGCTTGTTTTACTCTAAAGTCGGTCAAAGCATAATCGGTGCGCTTGGGGTAAAACCCGCTTTAGAACTTAATCGCTTTCAGCCTTCTAACAAATGGGTTGCCGGCACCATTGCCGTTGCTTCTGACAATTCGGCGCCGTTAAAAGCCGCGCTTGAACAATGTAATATCGATTCCGTTGTTTTTAACCAAGATTCTGATGAGCAATTTCAAGGCATGCTACTGGATGCCACCGAATACAAAACAGTTACCGACCTGCAAGGCTTAAAACAGCTGTTTAGCCATGCAAGTAAACGCATTAAGAAATCTGGCCGCATTGTCATCATTGGCTTAAATCCCAATAACATTACTAATGTGGAACACGCCTCTGTGATGGAGTCTTTAAACGGCTTCACACGTGCTTTAGCCAAAGAAATGGGACGAAAAGGAGTGACGGTTAATCTTGTTTACTGCGCTAATACCATGACTAACTCACTGTCTACCATAGTGAACTTTTTCCTATCTGATCGTGCTACCTATATCACGGGCCAACCTATTTATTTAAATACGGCGACTGCCATTGAACAAAATTGGGATCAACCCTTGGCTGGTAAAATTGCACTAGTCACAGGGGCCGCCCAAGGGATTGGAGCCGCAATTGCGGCCACTCTAACTCGAGATGGTGCAACGGTGATCGGTCTGGACATTCCACCAGCAAAAGAGGCCCTAGAGCAAACTCTGGCCCCAATGAAAGGCATCGCAGTCGCCACCGACATCACCAGTGAACAAGCCGTAAAAGACATTGCTAAGGCGTTAGAAGGCAAAAAACTGGATATAGTGGTTCATAATGCTGGAGTCACTCGAGATAAAACCCTTGCACGCATGCCAGAACACTTTTGGGATATGACACTCAATATTAATTTACTTGCCCCTATTACCGTTAACCAGGGGCTAGAAGAGCAAAACTTATTAAGTGACCAAGCGCGCATTATTTGCATCAGCTCTATTTCTGGGATTGCAGGCAATGTGGGCCAAACCAATTATGCGGCATCCAAATCAGGTATCGTTGGGTATGTTCGTAAGCAAGCCGATGCATGGGGAGAAAATGGCCGTACAATCAACGCCATCGCTCCGGGCTTTATCGAAACACAAATGACGGATGAGATTCCATTTATGACTCGAGAAGTGGGTCGCCGAATGAACTCTTTGTCACAAGGTGGTAAACCTCAAGATGTGGCTGAAGGGGTTGCGCTATTTGCACAGCCAGGCAGCAATGCATTAAATGGGCAGGTATTACGGGTGTGCGGCCAATCTCTCATTGGGGCATAAACCCAGTGCATAAACACGATACATAAGGCTTGTTTCATAATGGGTGTGCTCTTGTAAAAGCCACCCATATAGGGCTTTCATCCACAGCAATCATAATCCCTTAAAACAAAGATTGCTTACCCTCCTGATCCCATAACTTCCATTGTTTGTCGCGATAAATTAAATATAAACGCT
>CAJXIT010000133.1 GCA_913054055.1 uncultured Thalassolituus sp. | reverse complement strand
ATAAGCGGTAGATCTGCCACAGGGAAGGTTAATAAGCGACCTTCGTTACTTACTGCAATAACCCAATCGTTCTTTAAGTCAGCGACCTTAACTGGCTGATGAATGGCTTTATCTGCTGGGATATTTAATAACGCTTTACCGTTTTTATTTTTACTCAACATGTCTTCATACTGAGTAATGAATCCATAACCGGATTCACTTGCCATCAAGTATTGATCTTTGTTCTCACCAATTAACATGGTTGAAATAGTAGCGCCTGCTTGTAAGGCAATTGAACCCGTTACTGGTTCACCATAACCACGGGCACCCGGAAGGCCGTGAATATTAATACTATAAGAACGGCCTTTAGTATCTAAGAAAACCGCCTGCTGATTGGTTTTAGCATTGGCTTGAACTAAGAAGTCATCACCGGATTTGTAGTTCATGGTTTTACCATCAACATCAAAGCCTTTCGCGGCACGAATCCAACCTTTTTCTGACAAGACAACTGTAACAGGATCAGCGCCCATTAGATCAGTTTCAGACAATGCTTGGGCTTCATCACGGGTAACAATCGGGCTACGACGTTCGTCGCCGAATGATTCAGCATCGGCCATGATTTCTTTTTTAACCAATGTTTTCATGCGGCGATCACTAGATAAGGTTTTTTCTAGGTTATCGCGCTCTTTCGCAAGTTCATCTTGCTCACCGCGAATTCGCATTTCTTCTAGCTTGGCTAAATGACGAAGTTTTAATTCTAGAATCGCTTCTGCTTGAATATCTGTTAAACCAAAGCGTTTGATTAACTCTTGTTTTGGCTCATCTTCATGACGAATGATTTCAATGACTTCATCGATATTTAAAAATGCAACTAATAGACCATCTAAAATATGTAAACGGGCCAATACTTTTTCTAATCTATGTTCTAAGCGGCGACGTACGGTATTGGTACGGTAGGTTAACCACTCTTTAATAATTGAACTCAAGCCTTTCACTTGTGGCAAACCGTCAATGCCGATCATGTTCATGTTAACGCGGTAGTTCTTTTCTAAATCTGTGGTGGCAAACAAGTGATTCATCAATTGTTTAATATCAACACGATTTGATTTAGGCACAATAACTAAACGGGTAGGATTCTCATGATCTGATTCATCACGAAGGTCAGAAACCATTGGCAGTTTCTTCTTCGTCATTTGATCTGCAATTTGTTCCAGTACTTTATTACCTGAACACTGGTGTGGCAACGCAGTGATGACCACATCGCCATCTTCCATTTCATATACGGCACGCATTTTTACACTGCCTTTACCGGTTTCATACATCTTTTGTATGTCGGCTTTTGGCGTGATGATTTCGGCATCCGTTGGATAATCAGGTCCTAAAACAAACTGAGTTAATTCTTCTGTTGTGGCCTTAGGATTATCGAGTGTGTGCACACAAGCATTAGCAACTTCACGTAAATTATGAGGTGGTACATCGGTTGCCATACCTACCGCAATACCCGTGGTACCATTTAATAAAATATTAGGTAAACGAGCAGGCAAAGTCACAGGCTCTTGAATACTGCCATCAAAGTTTGGCTGCCAGTCAACCGTGCCTTGTCCAAGCTCTCCTAATAATACATCTGAGTACTTGGTTAATTTGCTTTCGGTATAACGCATAGCAGCAAATGATTTAGGATCATCTGCACTACCCCAGTTACCTTGCCCATCAACCAATGTATAGCGATAAGAGAATGGCTGAGCCATTAATACCATGGCTTCGTAACAAGCGCTGTCACCGTGCGGGTGAAATTTACCAAGTACATCACCGACAGTACGGGCAGACTTTTTATATTTAGCCCCTGCTTTTAAACCCAATTCGCTCATGGCGTAAGTAATACGACGCTGTACCGGTTTCAAGCCATCACCGATATGTGGCAAGGCTCGGTCCATAATTACGTACATGGAATAATTTAAGTACGCGCTTTCGGTATAGTCTTTTAGTGTTTGGCGTTCTATTCCATCTTCGCCAATTATAATTTCACTCATGTCTTTTTATTTCTCCTAGCCAGTTTCGCTAGTTTTAAATTTAATATTCTTTTTATCTATGAATGCTTCAATAACTGCATTCATTGTCATTTGCCAGAAGAGCTATAACTCGACAAGATTGCCTTTTTCTTCTAACCAAGATTTTCTATCCGCAGCACGTTTCTTAGAAAGTAACATGTCCATTACTTCGTCAGTGCCGTCTTCTGAATCTAACGACAACTGCACTAAGCGACGAGTATCAGGGTCCATTGTTGTTTCACGTAATTGAAGAGGGTTCATTTCACCCAATCCTTTAAATCGCTGCACGCCCACTTTACCGCGTTTTTTCTCTGCCTTTATGCGATCCAAAACACCTTCGCGCTCGGCCTCATCTAGGGCGTAATAAACATCTTTGCCCACATCAATTCTATATAACGGTGGCATGGCAACATATACATGGCCTTGCTCAACCATGGGTCTAAAGTGTTTAACAAATAGTGCACAAATTAGTGTCGCGATATGAAGCCCATCGCTATCCGCATCCGCTAGAATACACACCTTACCGTAGCGCAGGTTTGTCATATCCGTTTCACCTGGGTCCACACCCAAGGCTACCGAGATATCATGAATTTCATTACTTGCTAATACTTCGCTTGAATCCACTTCCCAGCTATTTAGAATCTTACCGCGTAACGGCATAATTGCTTGAAACTCTCGACTACGAGCTTGTTTTGCCGATCCGCCAGCTGAGTCCCCTTCCACTAAAAATATTTCAGAGTAGCTTGGGTCATTGGTGGAGCAATCCGCTAGCTTGCCAGGCAACGCTGGACCTTGAGTAACCTTTTTACGCACTACTTTTTTAGCGCTACGCATTCTGCGTTGTGCGTTACTGATCACCATTTCAGCAAGGGTTTCACCCATGGCGGAATGTTCGTTTAGCCACAAGCTGAAGCTGTCTTTTACTACGCCAGATACAAATGCTGCTGCTTCACGGCTAGAAAGGCGTTCTTTGGTTTGACCACTAAATTGTGGGTCCGCCATTTTTGTACTTAATACAAACGCCACTTTATCCCACACATCATCTGGGGTTAGCTTTACGCCTCGTGGCAATAAATTTCTGAACTCACAAAATTCACGTAACGCTTCTAATAAACCGGTTCGTAACCCGTTAACGTGTGTACCACCTTGTGCAGTAGGAATTAAGTTAACGTAACTTTCCATTAACTGGTCGCCACCTTCCGGCATCCATTGAACAGCCCAATCCACCGCTTCTTTTTCTCCGGCCATTGAACCTTCAAACGGTTCTGGCGGTAACACTTCGTAGCCTTTTGTGGCATCCGTTAAATAATCAACAAGACCGTCTTCATAGAACCACTCGGCGTTGTCTTGAGTATTACCGTGGTTAATGAACTCTATTTTTAAGCCTGGGCATAACACCGCTTTTGCACGTAAGACATGCTTAAGACGAGTAACCGAAAACTTATGGCTATCAAAGTACTGAGGGTCAGGAAGGAAACGAACCGTCGTGCCCGTGTCTTTTTTGCGCTTTGTTTCACCTACTTTTTCAAGTTCAATGGCTTTGTGACCATCTTTAAATGCGATTCTAAAAATCTCACCGCCACGGCGAATGGTTACTTCTAAGGCTTGAGACAGGGCGTTTACCACTGACACCCCTACCCCGTGCAAACCACCAGAGAACTGGTAGTTATCATTATTAAATTTACCACCAGAGTGCAGCTTGGTTAAAATCAGTTCAACACCGCTCACCCCATGCTCAGGGTGGATATCCGTAGGCATGCCTCGACCATCATCCGTCACGGCTAATGATTGATCGGCAAATAGCTCAATTTTAATATGTGAACAGTGTCCGCCTAGGGCTTCATCCACCGAGTTATCAATGACTTCTTGGGCTAAATGGTTAGGGCGGTTGGTTTCGGTGTACATGCCCGGACGTTTACGTACCGGGTCCAGACCACTCAGTACTTCAATGGATTGGGCAGTATAGTTACTCATACTTATAAATAGCTCTTGTACTTAATTAATATCGCCTGACGTTATATTTTTAATACTGTGCCAGTGCAAAATTGATAATGCTGGGTAATCGTTTAGGGTAGTCATCATAGCTATGATCACCACCATGTTCTATGAAACAGGGTCCATTACGATACTTCTCGATCGCCAATGAAGCATCCAATGTTTCGTCTTTCATCTTAATTAAAAGTAAATGATGCATCGGGCTTTTAACCGGCACATCAATGGCTTTTAATTCATCAATATATTCTTCGGTGACAATGAATTTTTCGCCATTGTACATGTTTTCATTTTCACCTAAATAATCTTTCAGCAAATCATAGGGTTTAATGGCGGGATTAATTAAAGCGGCTTTGCCACCAAAGTGCTCAACCAAATAGCTGGCGAAATATCCACCGAGAGAGCTGCCAATAATCAGCACATTCTCAATACCCACTTCGTCAATCAGCTGCTCGTACAAAAACTGTGCTTCATCCATGGCCACACTGGGTTCTGGCGACAACTGTGGAACGTGTACATTTTGTGCACAGTCGTCTTGAGCAAAAAAAGCAATGGTTTGCTGGGCTTTTACAGAGCTTGGGCCACTTCTAAAGCCGTGTAAATACAGGCACCTTAGCTGCTTTGGGATCATTAACACCTACATTTATCGATTGTGAATTATTAGGGTGCCGCCGTAGCATACTAGCAGCCATTACCAGACTGCAAGTGGAGAGCTGCCCAGTTTTAGCTAGACTGTCTACATAGAGCAAAATATAAGCGGGCCCCACAATCTTACATTTCATACCTAAACGCTTAAGTATTACCCTATTACTTTATACTCTTATAGTGAGTCCCATCACCTCTGCCCAAGACTTAATGATTGGGGGTTATGACTATCCGCCTTTCATGAATGCACAAACACAAACGGGCACTTATCATCACTTGATGGATGCCATCGCACAACAAACCAACCTCACTTTCAAATGGCAGTACTATCCATACGCACGCCTAGATAAGCTATTTTCTCAAAATATAGTGCATATCGAAGTAGGCTCGGCAAAAGAATGGACACTCAATGCCCCAGTACCTGGTGTGTATTCTGATACATTTTATAAGCTAGAAGATGTGGCTATCTTTCGCCCTAGAGAAGCCTTTTCAATCAAGGCCCCTCAAGACATCAAAAGCAAAACCGTAGGGGTGGTCAGAGGGTATGGATTTAGTCTTTATGACCCTATATTTGCATCTAAACAAGCCACTCGATTTGATGCGAAAGATGAAAACCAGTTGCTACACATGCTCTATAACGGGCGCATGGATGTCATATTTATCAATAAAAATGTTTTTCTAAATAAGCAACAAGCCAACCCTGAATATCAGAATCTCATAATGGGGGACACGGTTGGCGACTATGATATACGAATTCGGGTCAACCCAAGTTTTGCGCACATCATTCCTAAACTGAATCAGGGGATTTCTAAATTGAGTAAACCCAAGATCAAACAAATCATTGAGCAAACTTTTGAACCATGATTAAAACGTTTTTACCATAAAAAAACCCGCCAATTAGGCGGGTTAGAAGCGAACCACTGGCATCCATGTTGGGTTCTAGGGACAATCTTAAATAAGGGTACTTACTCGAATCAGTTTTGTAACCAGTTGCTAACTTCGTCAATATCAGCAGCTGAAAGTTCCCCAACCGCCTGACGGAATTTTAAAACATTAATCACATAATCGTATCGAGCAGCGGCATAATTAAATTGAGCGCCAAATACAGCACGCTGAGCCGTTAAGACTTCTACAATATTACGCGTGCCCACTTCATAGCCTGTTTGTGTGGCCTCCATTGCGCTTTTAGCCGATGTCATGGCTTGTTTGCGCGCTTTTACACGAGCCACGTCGGCTTCTAATGTGCGGAATAGATTACGAACGCTTAAGCTAGTGCCACGACGTGTCGCTTCATAACCTTGCTCCGCCGCTTGGCGTTGATAATATGCTTGTTTTTGACCAGCCCAAGTAGCACCACCCGCGAATAAAGGCATGCTCACATTTACACCAACATAAGTTGAAGTTGTCTCAACATCTGTTCCTGTTTCATCAGTCTCAGAAATCACATGCCTTCCCACTAAATTAACACTTGGTAAATGGCTAGAGATTTTAGATTTATGATTACGTTGAGCGCTGGTTTGCGTCTTTTCAGAAATCAATACGTCTAGGTTTTGACCTAATGCTTTTTGTTCCCAGTGAGTACGATCAGCTGGCGTTGGTCCGACTAAAGGAATGGTTTCTTTCAATGGTTGAATGCGGTCATAGCGCTCACCTGTTAATACGGCTAATGACTCATAAGCAATATCCAGCATGGTTTCAGCAGAGATTAAATCCACCGTGGCACTGTCATATTGAGCTTGTGCTTCATGCACATCAGTAATGGCTATTAAGCCCACTTTAAAACGTTGTTGAGTTTGTTCTAACTGGCGTTTAACGGCAGCTTCAGTGGCTTTTGCAGAAGCAAGCCCTGCATTAGCACGTAATACATTAAAATACGCTTCACTAACACGCACCACTAAGCTTTGCTCAGCTTTACGCGCTTCTAATTCAGCTGCATCTGATGTTGCACTGGCCGCTGCATAAGTAAACCATGACTCAGGTGCAATTAACGTTTGAGCCAACGTTAAAGTGTAAGTAGTGGTCGCCACATCAACTTCGGGATTACTACCTGCTTCAACAGCAGTGGAAGCAATATCCGCATCAAGTGTTAAGGTGGGCATGACATACTGCCCTGCAACCGCTTGAGTTTGCGCATTGGCATTTGCCGACGCCAACTCAGCTGCTAACTGAGGATCATTTGCCAGAGCTTGCTCATAAACACTTTTTAAATCTGTGGCTTGTGA
Source organism: uncultured Thalassolituus sp. (assembly GCA_913054055.1). Lineage (GTDB taxonomy): Bacteria > Pseudomonadota > Gammaproteobacteria > Pseudomonadales > Oceanobacteraceae > Bermanella. Next base: position 2,166 of record CAJXIT010000133.1, on the reverse strand, counting down.
TGTCGCGACAAAGCCCAGTGCCATCATGGCAATTACTAAATTTTTCATGGTCGCTTCCCATTAGAAGAGATAAGGTGCAGGGATTCTAAACATTTACACGTCAAGTTGGAACCCTACATTAGGAATAGCTAATACAACTCATTGTTTCATCCTTGATACAAACACTTCTTTACACTTTTTATTGGTACTAATTCATGAATCAACTGTCGCCCAGTTTACGTTCTCAAGACATGCGAATAAATCAACAAGAAACCTGCTTTCAAGGTTTTTTCCGCATGTCTAAACTGACATTTAGCCACCGCTTATTTCAAGGTGGCTGGAGCCCTGAGTTAACACGTGAACGCTTTGATCGCGGCCCTGCTGTTGGGGTTTTGTTATACGACGCTCAACTGGACAATGTGGTTTTAGTTGAGCAATTCCGAGTAGGGGCCATTCATGAAGCTTCACCATGGGTGTTTGAAGTAGTAGCAGGTATGATCGAAACTGGGGAACAACCTGAAGAAGTAGCCAAACGAGAGACCCTAGAGGAAACCGGTGCCAGCATACAAACACTCACACATATCTGCGATTACTTAGTCAGCCCAGGGGGCACTGACGAAAAGCTATATTTGTATATGGCCCAAGTGGATAGCACAGGCATATCAGGTGTTCATGGCTTAGCAGAAGAGGGGGAAGATATAAAAGTACACACCCTCAGTTGTGAAACCGCTTTTGAAGGGGTTCGCAACGGCACTATTAATAATGCTGCCACCATCATTGCCTTGCAGTGGTTAGAGATTCAAAAACTAAAAGGCCTGCTATAAACCATAAGATGCGTATACTGAAACCATGGATAGGCTAAATAAAAAACATTATGTGCCCGACCTCACTTCTATCTCTTCGATCTGTGAGGCCAACTACGCACGCCTATTAAAATTATTACCTGATATGGATAAAGGCATTGGCCGCGAGTTTTCGCTATCCGGTGGCCCCAACCACAACACCAATATCCGTTTCACCATAGAAGAAAACTTCAAATACACGCTAACCATTTTAGTTGAGCAAATCAGCGAACTTAATGACTTTTTAAAGCCGCCTAAAATGGAGGTTCGTCTGTATCAAGATGTGCGCATGGCCGAGGTTATTAGCTTTGCCAATAACCACAGGTTTAATGGGGTTTATACCTATCCTAACCCTCAAATGCGCCAACCGGATGAAAAACATCAAATAAATGTCTTCTTTGCAGACTGGTTATGCCACTGTTTAGAGCATGGAGAAGCCAATATTGAGCTAAATTTCCGCCCAAAGCGTTTAAAATGTGACTCCCGCACTGGAAGTGACTAAGCTTAAGGCTATATAGTTCGAACTGCGCAGGCATGGGGCCTGTGTAGTTAATGGGCGATCACTTCGCTCAGGGAAGAGTAAAGACTAAGTTCTGCGATGCAAAAGTTTATACAAATTACAGACTGTCACCTATTTAGCACAAAGCCGGGAAAGCTTTTAGGCATGGATACCCAATCCAGCTTAAACGCGGTTTTAGATCGTTTGCACAGCGAACAAGCTGCATTCGACTTTTTCTTGTGCACGGGCGATCTTAGCCAAGACGCTTCTCTTGAGTCCTATCAATACCTTAAAGACCTCATTGGCAAAGACGGCAAAGAGCAATTCTGGATTCCAGGCAACCATGATCACCGTCCGACCATGCTACAAGTGGTCAGTGAAGATAAAGAGATGCTGCCCGTTATCAAAAAAGGTTCATGGCAAATCATTCTTTTAGACAGCCAGATCCCTGGGGCCGTGGGTGGCAATTTTGCTGACAGCCAGCTGACCCTGCTAAAAAATGCACTAGAAGCGGATAAAACCAGTCATACCTTAATTACCATGCATCACCACCCTCGCCCCATGGGCTGCAAGTGGTTAGATACTCAACAAATTAGAAACAGCCAAGCCTTTTTAGATTTAATCGCTCAGTACGATAATGTACGCGTTGTGCTTTGGGGCCATGTGCATCAAGACAGCGACAATACCATTGATGGCGTGCGATACATTTCAACCCCATCCACCTGCATTCAATTCACGCCAGATTCTGATGACTTTGATGTGGATAAAGAAGGGCCCGGCTATCGCTGGATGGAATTGCACGACGATGGCAGTATTCAAACGGCCGTCAGCCGTGTGAACGATATT
>CAJXIT010000132.1 GCA_913054055.1 uncultured Thalassolituus sp. | reverse complement strand
ACGGCCACGGTCAGAGCGCATCACTCTAAAGTCAGCGCTGGATGCCAAAATGGCACCACCTGCATAAGTATTACCGTTCATACAAACCACAGTTGGGCAGTTGAGTGTGGCCAGTTGCACCAATACTTTATCAATGGTGTCGGGAAACGCTTCTTTTTCTTCTTGGCTGGCAATGCCGCCCATATACCATTTTAAGTTAATACCGTTTGTGAATGTTTTAGGGTCTTCGCACGTGATCAATAGCGAGGTATTGCCTTTGTATTCTTCAACTTGTTTAAACGCATCTAGGTATTCATTTAACACGTCAATAGTGAAGGTATTTTCTTCTTCATTATTGGTGAGCGTCAGAACGTGCACACCATCCTTTAGCTCTAAATTCATGGTAGACATGGTTTGGATCCTTTATTGCTTAGGTACTAGCAGGGCGATAGCGTAAAAAATGCCCCCTTGTTCAATGCGTCATTATATCGAAGGTAAAATATTAGAATAAAGTGAGTAATGACTTAAATGAACAAATGTTTACCCATGATAGATTGCAAGGGTTAATACATGAACGCATTAACCCTTAAGGAGGTTTAGTTACAGCTTGGCACAATCCAATTTGTTTTGGCCGGATACCACGCCTACCATTTTGGTTTTTTGGTAGTCAGTACCATTGTAATCCTGCTCAAACACCGCCACTTGGTAACTGCACAAATCATCATTACGTTTCATGGTGATCACCCCTGATATACGGCGGCCTGTTTGAACGCCAGTAATTGGGTGGCGTAAAATACTCCAGTCACGGCTGGTCATGTAGGTGTATTGTAAGTCTTCTTTCCACTGATAACCCTTTGCCCAAGCTTGTGCTGCGGTAAAGGCATCTTGATCTAAAGCTTGATTGGCTAATCCCTTTTTAGGCAAGTTATTATTGGCCGTGCGTTGTGCATCTTCTCGTTTGTATCTGGCATCTACGGCGGCTTTTGATTGAGCTCCGTAGCGTTTCAGAGCTTGATCAATAGAGCTTTGTAAAGCCGCATCAATGGTGAGCTTGCGGCTATAGGTTTTATCTTGAGCCAGTACATTAAAGTGGCTGTGTTTATCCCAAAGCTGTTTGCCCAGTTTAGAATTGGTCCACCATAAAATGCCGGTATCTTGCTCGATGAGAAAGCGGCCCATGTGCCCCATTTCGTAAACATTTTTGCCGATGGCATCACTTAATTCACCCTGGTAGTTAAAGGTATCGGTGCTGCAATTACGGCAATTCATACCGGTTAATACAATTTTTTGCTTCGGATAAATCAGCACGTTTATTTGATCGTATTGATTGCTGCCAACGGTATGTTTGGCCGCAGGATAATAAGTACCATTGCCACCAGTGACTTCTACTTTGGCAATGCCTTTACCGGTCATTAATCGTTTTGATTCGGCAATCACAAATGCTTTACCCGCATCCAATGAAATACCTTGAGTGCCTTGTTTGTTATATACATTGGCATACGCCAGTTTGCTCCAAATCTTTTTGCCTAGTTGACCATCTGCCATGGTGGAAACAAAGGTGGTGGCATCATAGGCAATCACATAAATGCCAGCAGAATTAAAAAAAACCGGACGGCCTAATTCTTCTGTCTCGATTTTTAATAATCGGTATCCCGCTGCGGGGCACTTAGGGCAACTGGCTGCCACTAAAACCGTCTGGCCATTCATTTCGCCATACTCTATTTGCAATTTTTGAGTTTGACCGGCGGCACTGCGTTCTGGCTGTGTCAGCTGATAAATGCCATTGGTTTGTTCAGGGGATAATTGAAAAGCATGGCTTAATGAATAACCCAGCAAACATAGCATGAGTGTGAAAAACTTAGAGAGAGTGGTTAGCACGGCGTAATCCTTCGCATACAAAAAAGACAGTGAATAGGTGGTTGATAGTAACGATAAAATTAACAGTAATATACAAGGTTCAATATGACCTATTACGTCATGTACATCTATATATGGCTGAGATAACGTCTGTGACACGTTATAAAGTGAGAGTCCGCATGAAAAATTTATTTGATGTAGCAGGCAAAGTGGTTGTGATTACTGGGGGCTCCCGCGGTATTGGCGCCATGATGGCACAAGGCTTATTAGAGAATGGTGCCCGAGTTTATATTACCGCCCGTAAAGAAGCCGAGCTGCAAGCGGCTGAGCAGGCTCTGGGTGAATTAGGAAGCTGTACGGCCATTCGTTCCGATTTGTCCTCCCATGAAGGGGTGGTGGCGTTTGCTGATGAATTGAAAAAACGCGAAGATAAAATCGATGTGTTGATTAACAATGCCGGGGCATCTTGGGGCGCGCCTTTTGAAGAATTCACAGAAGCGGCTTGGGACAAGGTGATGGACTTAAATGTTAAAGCCTTATTCTTTTTAACCCAGCAAATGGCACCACTGTTAAAAAATGCAGCCAGTTATGACGACCCTGCCCGGGTCATTAACATAGCCTCTATCAATGGTTTAACCCACCCCGGCATGCAAACCTATTCGTATTCATCCAGTAAAGCGGCGGTGATTCATTTAACCAAGCACTTGGCGGTGGATTTGGCATCAGACAATATCAATGTAAACGCCATTGCCCCAGGGTTTTTCCCAAGCAACATGACCGCTTTTTTAGCCAATAACGAAGAAGTAAAAAATGAATTAACCGCAGGTTTGCCCCGTGGCCGTATGGGGGATGCCAAAGATGCAGCAGGCGCTGCGATTTACTTGTCATCTCGTGCTACCGCGTGGATGACAGGCAATACCCTCGTGCTGGATGGTGGTCAGGTAGCCGCCGCGGGGGCTAGTGACGTGCCTCATTAATCTTGCCTCTATTACTGGCTGCTTTTAATCAAAAGCAGCCATATTAATCCGTGTGAATTTCCACAGCCCCAAAGCCTGCATCTTCCGTTATAATCCCTGCTAATTAGAATAATATGAGCCCTAAAACATCATGTCAGGCCAGTCCGCTGTCAGCACTCAACCTAAGCACATTGCCTTTTTTCGCCTATCCGCTTTAGGCGATGTAGTATTGGCCATTCCCATGATAAAAGCATTGCAAAAAGCTTGGCCTCAATGCCGCATCACTTGGATCACCAGTTCGGCGGTTTATCCATTATTAGAAGGCTTAGATGGCATTGAATTTTTAGTGATTAAAAAGCCACAAAAAATCAAAGATTATTTGGCATTGCGTAAGCTGTTTAAAGAATATCAGTTTGATATTTTGATTGCGGCGCAAGCCAGTTTCCGCACCAATCTGATTTATCCGCACATTAACGCCAAACGCAAAATTGGCTTTGATAATGGCCGTGCCAAAGACCTGCATTCGTTTTTTGTAAAAGAACAAATCGCCCCTGCGGATGAACATCTAGCCGAAGGTTTCATGGGCTTTGCCAAGCATCTAGGCATAGATACCCCAAAAAACAAACAAGACTTTGAATGGCAAATCACCACAAGTGATGACGACAAAGCTTGGGCGTCACAGCAGCGCAAGGGTAAAACTTACATCGCCATTAACGCCGCAGCCAGTAAAGCCGAACGCACTTGGAACGCCAAGCATTATGCTGCTTTTATTGATGCCGCTGCTAAAAAATACGCCTGCCAAGTGGTGTTAACCGGTGGCCCCGCTGACAATGAAATTAAGCTGGCGGCTGAAATAGAATCTTTGGCGGCGACCCAGGTTGACAACCTAGTAGGTAAAACCAAACACAAACAAATTTGTGCCCTGTTAGCAGAAGTGGATTGCCTCATTGCCCCTGATACTGGCCCAGCACATATCGCCGTTGCCATGGATACCCCTGTTATTGGTTTGTATGCCGTGGCCCGTTCAGGATTGTCTGGCCCTTATCAAAACCCTGACTACACAGTGGACGTTTATCCAGACGCCGTACAGGCGTATTTAGGGAAATCGTTTGAAGAAGCCGGCTGGCATGAACGAGTGCATCACGCAGACGCCATGGACTTGATCAGCGTGGATGCGGTGATGGGGCAGTTGGATCAAGTATTGAGTGAAAGATAGAAGAATGTGGGAGAGCGCTTGCGCGCGAAAAGCTTTTTAAGCTTTGGATAATAATCGCGCGTAAGCGCTCTCCCATAGTTTGAATGTTAATTAATGCTTTTGTATGAATTATCCTACATACCCTCCATTATGGATTTGATAAAGTGCACCTACAAAATTGGAGCCTTTATATGAAACTGAAACTATTTCTTTCGTCTATTCTTGTATGTCTTCTATCTGCTTGTGGTGCTGAAGATGAATCTGAGCCAACCTTTTTAGAAGGGAGCTGGTTAGAACAAGATTGTTATGATACTAACGATGCGCTGACTGAATATGGTCAATCAACTTTTCAATACTCGGGCAATAAAGTAACAATTTATAATCATGTATATAGCACTAATGATTGTAGTGGAGATCCTATCTTAGAAGCTCGTTTTGACGGAAGCATTGCTTTAGGGGAAGACAAAATTCTTTCATCAGGTGATACGGTTACTCAGTATACGATTACAGTAAATACTGCCACTCAGACTGCTTTGACACAAGCAAAGGCTGATGCTCTTTCAAGTGATGAAAACTGCGGTATCAATGACTGGGAAAAGGATGTCGTTAAATCTGTATACGAATGTAAGTTTGGCAGTGAGCCAAATGTTCTAAAAGAGATAGCTAAGGTTGATGGTGATGATTTGTATCGAGGGGATTATGAATCTAAAGATTCAACTGGTTATAGTACGGCTTTAGACCTAAATAACCCGTTTTCAAAACAGTAGATTGATCGTTTAGAAGTAAAAAAGCCCAGAGCATTTGAACTGCCCCAAAAGCTGGACACTCAATCCAACCTTTGGGGTTTTTTATCGCTAATGCTTAGTTTTACTGCTAGGCATAGCATCAAAAATCTTAATGGCTTGCTCACCATCGTCTCGTAATGGTGCTCCTTCAGGTGTAACCCGAGTGGTAATCTGTGCAGCTTGAGCCGCTTCTTCCGCCATTTCTGCTTCTGTTTTCATCACGTCTTGATAGCCACAAGCCACGCATTCGCGGGTTTCGCGATCGTCTTCATTTTTGTACATGACCAGCTTATCCATCTCTGAACATTTTGGGCATACAGCCCCAGCAATGAAGCGTTTATTGGCTTTGAACATGGTCTGTCTCTTACTGCGTGAATGGTGAGGATTATAGCGGTTTTCACTGGGGAATTATATCGGTAGGAGTCGAGCCTGCTCGCGATACCAGAAGCCTAATTAAGATAAGGGCTTGAAATGGCGAGGGATCTAATTTGCATCAATCGCCATTTGTTCCTAAAGCTTGAATGGAAGCTATGGGTATCGCGAGCAGGCTCGACTCCTACAGGTTGGGGTTATTTAATCCCAGAATGCCTCAACAAAGCATCTACCTTTGGTTCACGGCCACGGAAGTTTTTAAATAACTCGGCCGCGTCCAGTTCACCGCCACGGCTTAGAATTTCGTTAAAGAATGACTGGCCGGTTTCTTTGTTAAAAATCCCTTCTTCTTCAAAGCGACTAAATACATCGGCGCTTAATACTTCGGCCCATTTGTAGCTGTAGTAACCGGCACTGTAGCCGCCGGCAAAAATGTGGCTAAAGCTATTCTGAAAGCGATTAAATTCAGGGGCTTCTACGACGGATACTTGTGCGCGCACCTCATCCAATACCGATTGAATGGGTTGTGGGTTTTCAGGGTTGTAGTTCAGGTGCATTTTAAAATCGAATAAAGAAAACTCTAATTGGCGCACCATCATCATGGCAGTTTGAAAATGTTTGGCGGCCAGCATTTTGTCTAATAGTGCTTTTGGTAAAGGCTCACTGGTTTCCACGTGGCCACTGATAAACGCCAGCGCTTCCGGCTCCCAGCACCAGTTTTCTAAAAACTGACTTGGCAGTTCTACCGCATCCCAAGCCACACCATTGATGCCACTGACTGCAGCGGTATTGACCTGGGTGAGCATGTGGTGAATGCCGTGTCCAAACTCATGGAATAAGGTGGTGAGTTCATTGTGGTTTAACAGTGCAGGTTGATCACCTACGGGCGGCGTAAAGTTACAGACTAGGTAGGCAGCTGGTATCTGCGCTTCGCCATTGGCTTTGGTTCGGCGTACGCGGCACTCATCCATCCAGGCGCCGCCGCGTTTTTTGGCGCGGGCATACAAGTCTAAATAAAACTGGGCAATCAGTTGCCCGTCTTTTTTAATGCTGAACAATTTGGCATCGTCATGGTAAACATCACCTGCGGTTACCGATGCGTCAGCCACTTCTTCAATGTTCACATCAAACAAACGATTGGCCACTTCAAATAATCCTGATAATGCCTTTGGCGCGGGGAAGTAAGGTTTGATTTCTTCTTGGCTCACGCTGTAGCGGTCTTGTTTCAGCTTTTCACCAAAGTAGGTCACGTCCCAAGCATTTAAATCATTCACGCCGTGTTCGTCTTTGGCGTAAGCTTTTAACTCAGCATATTCTTGCTGGGCTTGCGAGCGAGACTTTTCAGCCAAATCTTGTAAAAACTGAATCACTTGCTCAGGGCTTTCAGCCATTTTGCTGGCCAGTGAATAATGTGCATAGCTTTCAAACCCTAATAGGTTGGCCAGTTCATGACGCAGTTTTAAAATTTCCACCATGTTGTCACTGTTATCAAACTCCCCTGCGTCAGGGCCTTGATCGGATGCACGGGTGGCAAAGGCGGTATACATTTCTTTGCGCAAGGCTTCATCATCACAATAGGTCATGACGGGTAAATAACATGGGAAATCAAGGGTTAATAAATAGCCTTCTTGATCATTGGCTTTGGCCGCTTGCTCAAAACCTGCCAGGGCGGATTCAGGCACACCGGCCAAATGGTTTTTATCCGTGATCAGTTTTTGCCATTTGTTGGTGGCGTCTAATACGTTTTCCCCGTACTTGCTGCTTAGGTCGCTTAGGCGAGATTTGATTTCACCATAGCGCTGTTTTTTATCATCAGATAAATCCACGCCGGCTAAATGAAAATCACGCAGCGCATTGTTAATGGTTTTTTGTTGAGCGGTACTCAGCCCAGAAAAGTCTGGGCTGTCTTTAATGGCTTGATAAGCCTGTTGTAGGCTTTTGTTCTGGCCAACCTCTGTGCTGTAGGCCGATAGCTTTGGTAAGCAGGCGTTGTACGCTTCACGCAGTTCATCACTGTTGCATACACTGTTTAAGTGACTGACTGGGCTCCATGCTTTGCTAAGAATGTCATCGTACTCTTCAAGCTTTGATACCAAGCTATCCCAGCTTGGATTAGCTTGCTGGCTTAAGGTTTTGATGGCGTTTAGGTTGTCGTCTAAGTGTTGGCTGATGCTGGCTTCAATGGTATCGATCTTTACTTCGTTAAAGTTGGGTAAAGCTTGAGGCGTGGTAAGCGTATTGGTTGATGACATGTAAAAACCTAGAGACTTTATAGTAGAAGTTATAAGGTTGGGGCAAATTCGACGCTTTCAAGCTTAGCTTTTATGGGAATCACACACATGGCAAATTCAGTCAGAACATTCAAAGGCATGACCCCCAATTTTGGAGACAAAGTATTTGTTGACCCCATGGCCACCGTGATCGGTGATGTGACGTTAGGAGACGATTGCTCGGTTTGGCCCAATACCGTGATTCGTGGCGATATGCATACCATTAAAGTGGGCAAGCGTTGCAGTTTGCAAGATGGCTCTATCTTACATATTACCCACGCCAGTGATTATAACCCGGATGGCTATCCTCTTACCTTGGGTGACGAGGTCACTGTGGGTCACATGGTGATGTTGCATGGTTGCACCATTGGTTCTCGGGTTTTGATTGGCATGCAGGCCATGGTCATGGACGGTGCTGTGATTGAAGACAATGTGGTACTGGGTGCGGGTTCGTTAGTGCCTCCAGGTAAAACGTTAGAAAGTGGGTTTTTATACGTGGGCCGACCCGCCAAGCAAATCAGGCCGCTGACAGACAAAGAATTAAGCTATTTTTCTTACACAGCTGGGAACTACGTCAAATTAAAAGACCAACACATCGCCGAGGGCTATGACAAAATAGATTAATGTTTAAACAGGCCTAATGTCACATTTAGTACTTTATCGTCATTACTTTCCATGACGATTTTGATAGAGTGCGGGCGCTGTCACCAAATTGAAATACTTAAGTTTTGTTACTTAAGCCGATGCGTTCAAGGAAGAACCATGCAAAACGCTGCCATTATCATTCTATTAGCTTGCTGCTTATTGCTGCCAAGCTGGCTGTATGCCAAAGACGCGCTTCCTCGTCTTGCCCTTGCCAAACATTTTAAAAATGAAATGCAATCTTCCTCGTATTGGGTCAGTGAAAAGCTAGATGGTATTCGCTGTTATTGGAATGGTGAAGCATTGCTCACTCGCAATGGCAATACTATTTATGCGCCAGATTGGTTTACAGATCCTTTACCTAATGTTGAGTTAGACGGCGAGCTTTGGATTGGCCGTGGTAGTTATCAATTGCTCACCCGTATTGCATTGGATAAAAAACCAGATTTAAAATTATGGGAAAAAGTGACGTTTCAAGTATTTGATTTACCCGCCTCTGAAGCTCCATTTGAATTACGACAAAAGCAATTAAAGCACATTATAAATAATTCACCTGTTTTACATTTAAAACTGGTTAAACAAAAAAAAATGAACAGCCTGCCAAGCATTCAAACCTATTTAGAAAAAATGGTGGATAACGGGGCAGAAGGTTTAATGTTAAGAACCCCTGACAGCCCTTATCAAGCAGGTAGAACCAATCACTTACTTAAAATGAAATTACGCAAAGACGCAGAAGCCAGAGTCATTGCTTATCAAACAGGTCGCGGTAAATTCAAGGATATGATGGGAGCCATTTGGGTAGAAATGGAAGATGGTACCTTATTTAAAATTGGCACTGGATTCAGCCATAAGGAGCGTCAAAACCCTCCCGCCATTGGCAGTGACATTACTTACTCTTATCAAGGCTTCACTGAAAAAGGTTTGCCAAGGTTTGCCAGCTTTGAGCGCATTAAAAAAGATCGGAAGAGCACACGTCTGAACTCCAGTCACGTGGCCTTATCTCGTATGCC
>CAJXIT010000131.1 GCA_913054055.1 uncultured Thalassolituus sp. | reverse complement strand
ACGTGCAATCGGGTTCATTAATGGGATTGCTGCATGCTTCTGCGGGTTATGAATTTTCTGAACGTCACCATGTTATGGGTGGGTTAGGGTATGTACCTAAGCTAGACGATCACCGTGAAATGGCATTAGCCAGTATTCGCTATCGCTATCAACATCCATTTCACTGGAACATGACGATCGCCAAAAAAGATTGGGTACTGAAGCCATTGAACTTTGGTGTGGGGCTGTTGTATGCCAATCATGATGATTTATTTGTTGCACTGCCAGATGGTTATTATGGCCCAACCGGATTGCGTGCTATTTTCAATTACCAAGCGATTGTTCAAGTGGACCAAGCCTTAGAGGCGTATTTGGATATTTCAGTGATGGATTTTGGTTTGGCTTATTACATTCGTGAGCCAGATTTCTTTTATGAGAACTATGATTTTTTAGGTTTAGATGGCATTACAAATTGGGGCGTGGGTATGCGCTATAGGTTTTAATCATGGCTCACATTAAAATATTGTTTTCGACATTACTCATTTTATTGTTAACCGCGTGTCAGTATGAAATCTCACCTTGGTCAACGGATGTGGATTGCCCATCTTCAGTTTCTGTTTCAAGTAACCTGGATAAATTGGCTGCAATAGAAATTCAACAGGGCTCTATCACCGATTATAAGGTGGCATTGCTAAGTGACCCACAAATGTATCCAGGTGCGTTTGAGGATGTCATAAAACGCATTAACAACCGAGACGATGTGGCTTTTATTTTATTGTCTGGTGATCTTTCAGAATCAGGCCTTAAAGCAGAAATTGAATGGACGTGTCAGTCTATGAAAAAGTCTGCTAAACCTATTTTTGCTGTGGTGGGAAATCATGATGCATTGGGTTTTGGGCAGCAAATGTGGCAACAAGTATTTGGACCTTATGATTACAGTTTTACTTATCAAGATTCAAAGTTTGTTGCATATAATGATAATAAATACGAATTTGAAAATGTCCCAGATCGCAATTGGTTGGCATCTGAAGCCATGGTCGCTGATGGTGAAACCCGTTTAAATACCATTGCCGTCAGTCACATTGCTCCATGGACTGAAGATCTACAGTTGAGCGAAGACTTAAAACAATACGGCTATGATTTAACAGTACATGGTCATGAACATGACTTTAACTTCTGGCAATTAGCCGGTGTGGAACTGCCCCATTATATCACGTCGTTTACTAAGTTTGATGAATACGGAATCTTAACGGTCAGTGGCACAAACTTATCGTTAGAAAATTGTCGAGGCAGCGTGTGCAGTCCGGCGACGGTGAGTACTCGCTAGGATTATTCTTCTATGGGCGCGCTCTCTTCAATTTTAAAGCGCGCTGGGGTTTTATCGTGTTATGTCATGATCAACGAACAGTATATTCGTAAAGGTTGTTCGTCTAAGGTTGTTTGTCTAAAGTAAATACACCTGACACATGTTTATTTGTGCCGTCAGCGGTGCCTAGGTTATAGCCCCCTGCTGCTTTATCCCCAGGATTAACAATGATGCCTCCAATGTTCCCTATTACTGTGTTCGAGACTGTTGCCCCTGTGTCATCCACAACAGTGCCGTTAACAGAGTTGCTGACAAATTCAGGGTGAGTGGCAGACATTTGCCCGCTAAAATTAACATCCCATGTGGAATTCGCTGTGCCATGTTGCCCTAATACAAGGGATGCACTGTCTGATACTTCTATATTTAAATTACCATTGGTGATTGCGCCATTATTAAAGTTCACATCAAACTGGCCTGATAAATTTTGCACGATGCCGTCATCTGCAAATCCAATGCATTGAGAAAAGTCTGTGCAATCTAAATCGGTTGTGGAAAATTGAGCGGTACCAGAAAGGTTGTTAATATCTGCTCGCTCGGCCGCGAGCCAAAAGGCTAAAATTTTATCTTCTTCTTTGATATTTAACGTTGTACTGCCATCTGCTTCTTCAAGTTGTTCAAAAATTTGAATGCCTTTTCCAGGTTCCGTTAACCAGGCTCCCCAGCGAATGTTGTCTTGATCCTTTAAAACTTGAATGCTGCATACACGGCCTTCGTTACCACAAGAGGCAAATTCAAATAGACTACTGGTAAGTTCGGCATTGCTGTTGGGTTTCACCACTTCATCTCGGTTGAGGGTGACATCAGTACCACTTACATTTTCGGTATAGGTATCACTCATGACAAAAATAGGGTTGCCGTCTCCATCAGCGCTCATCTCCCAAGCACCAGATGTGATCATCAGGTCTATGTCTGATTGATAATGCCAGTCGTCATTATTGCTTTGTCCGCCCATCATGGTTGCCAGTATGTTGGCATCATCACCAGAAAAGTGCGCATCCATTTCAGTTATGAAGCTGCCAGCGGGTACATTGGGGACAATTTGAAATTCAGAGAAACCAACGGATGGCGTGGAAATAGTAAACGCAATACTGGTGATTGGGCTAGGCGTTATCGTTGTGCCATTCATGGAAATAGTGATATTGCCACTGGTTAGATTATTGTTAATGGTGCTCAACAAAAAATTAGGGTCACATACAGCAACATCAATGGAATTGAAATGTCATATTCATCAATAGTATTGGTGGAGGTATTTAACATTGAAAATGAAATATTAATTTCAGCAGTACTGGCGGCGAGTGGGTTTGTGGAGAATACTAGGTTATCGACCGCATTTGGTGACGCTAAATTGGCCTCTTCAAAGTTAAAAGTGAGGCTGCCATCAGCTTCTTGAGTGTAGAGCATCGGCATGGCCATGACCGCTAATTTTTCAGAGGCGACTAAGTTGTATTCTTGGTTAGTAATGATGTCATTGGTAACATTAGAATTTGCGAACGGATTCGTTACCGAAGTTAGATTACTATATAAACCTTGTATAAAATCACTGCCGGTTACTGTATCAATGTCTGCTTCGCTGGGGTCTGGAATAATGCCTTCTTCATTTAAATCTAAATTTTCAGCGTCTGTTAGGTTGTCTAAACTTCCCAAGTTTTCTAGGTTTTCTAACACTGTATTATCGAGGTCATCTAATGACTCACCATCCGTTAAGTACCCTTGATCAATAAGTTCAGCAATTACGGTGACTTCAAATTCATCTTTATTTTCTTGTAGCGCTTCTGATAATTTTTCATCTAGGGCATCGGCAACGTCTTCTCCCACATCTTGTGCCGAGTCATCGGATGAGATGGCCAACTGAGTGGTGTCATCATCTTGTTCTGCACTCTGTTCATCATTTGCGTCATCACCTTCAGCTAAAGCCGTTTCTTCTGCCGATTCGTCAGACTCATCATCGCTTTCGGTTGTTTCATCTGTTTCCGCAACGGCTTCTGATTCTTCTTCAGCTGGTTCGTCAGTGGCTGAATTTTCACTTAACGTTGCAGGTGCAACCAATAAGCCTTTTGGGGCACCTTTAGGTGACACGCGTGTGAAATTAAAATCACTGCCCAGCCCCAGTTCTATAGAGCCAGATTCGTTTTTTACGCTGATACCTCCGCTGTAAACCGCCATCACAAAATCACCACTGGCTTCTTGCTGTACTTCATAATTAGTACCACGAATACCAATTGAAGCGGCGGGGGTATCCACTTTATAGGCGGATTTATCTCCTTTACCTATTTGACCTGAAATGGTTCGAAAGCCACCTTTCACTAATTTCATGATGGCTTTTTCTTTTTGTCCTGCATTGGGTTTTGCCAGTTGATATTCTGTGATGTCCATTTCAGTGTTGGCTTTGATCGTCATAAGAGCTTTATCAACAAAGCGTATTTGAACGCTGCTATTGGTTCCGGTTTTTATCACATCGCCACTCATAATTTTGGATCGACGTTTCAAAGCTCGATTTTCACCATTATTGGATACCGCAATAACCGATCCTTTAGCCAAGATAACATGCCCTGCTAATTCGGCACTGGCTTGAAATGGCAGTAGCAATAAACATATAAACAGTAAAAAAATATTTGAACGTAATGTGAGATTCATAATGCCTTCCTCGAATGTATCATCCTTGGATTGAAAATCAGAAGCTGTAGGTTAAACCAAACTCAGCTTTAAACCGGTTGTAAGTGCTGGCTTCTAATGTGCTATCACTGGTGGTTGCACTGTAGTCGTTGCGAACACTAAATTGAGAGTTAAAGGAATAGCGCCAGCCTATACCAGCGGTTATTACCGTATCTTTTCTTAATTTATTGTATAAACCTGTATTGATGGCACCGTATTCTGTGCTTAATACATTGATCATGTAGTAGCGGTTTCCTCGCTGCCCCATAAATGAAGAGTTGTAATAAGTGAAACCCTGATAGCTTTTTTCATTGAATTTGTTAACGGCTTTGTCGGCTGTATCAGACCCAAATAAAAAGGTGAAAAACCAATTTTGTTTTTTTACTGGTGAAGAATAGGTGACATTAAATTGTTGAACCGCCATGTCGCCATCTGGATTAGTTTCATAGTTAGTCATACCATAATTGAACGCAAAATTTAGATTGGCCCCCGACTTCATTAACCAAGTTGCTTGGCCAATACCTGACGTTGTATTTAAAAAGCTTTCTCCGTCAAGATGAATAAGTTGATAGCGACCTGCGCCGCGCCATTTTACTGAACCAGTATAAAATCCATATCCTCCTTCAAGCATGAAGGTGTCTAAATCATAAGTGCTGATCTCTGCGTTAGCGCGTTTTGAATATACGGTACGAATATCATAAGAAGAGGTTTTACTGATCGGAGTCAAATATGAAAGATTTAATAAGGTGCTCCAGTAGCTGCTGCTTGTTTCTCGGCTTTCATCATCCAAGACAATATCAATTGGGAAAACTAATTCCTCTTTTGGTAGCTCTTTTTCACTGGTGGCACTATTGATATTGCTATCGAAACCGGTGGCCATATCCATGGTAAATAAGAATTTAGGTTCAACCATACGATTTAACTCTACGATTTTGTCTAAAAATATTTGCACATTTCTTTTTACTGGCGCCGGAGGATTCTGTTTAAGAATCTTTTTAAATTCCAATTCAGAGCGTTTTAAATTGCGTAAATAAAAATGCGTTCTAGCTAATTCCAGGCGATATCGAGCTTGATATGGGTAAGTGAGCACCAAGCGTTCAAACGCAAATAGTGCGTCGTCATAGTGGCCGGTTTCTACTGCGGCCATGCCATATTCAAAATCGAATTTGGATTCCCCTTCAAATGTTTCAACTAATTGAGTGGCTAATTTAAAAGCGGCTTCATATTGCCGGCGCTTAATCAATACCGACAAAGCTTCTAGTTGCAGCTTAGGGCTAAGTTTTAGGTATTGAGTGCTGTCATGTTTACTTTTGCTTGAATAGGGGAAGGTCTTAGCTTCTTGTTCAGCAAATCCATTTGACGCTGTAAATAGGCTTAAAAACACTATTAACAGCCGTGCTAATTGCTTCATGTTATTAAAAACCATTCAATAAGCGAGTTGGGGCATCCTTTGTTTAGTTTTAGTCTAGCAGCGAATAGGGGGTTCGCTTTCTTTTTAGCAGGCTGAGCTAACATTAATATAGATGCACAAGAACTTATAAGTTAGAGGATTAATAATAATGAAGAGGATTACCCATTTGGGGCGAGGTAAGATATTGATTATCCTCAATAAAGTGCCATTTTTTAAAGACTTTACTCCCCCAGAAAGAGAGCGGGTGCTGGATAATGACGCCGCTTTTTTTGTGGCCAATGAAGATGAATACATCATTGAGCAAAACACGCTAGATACGGCCTTTTATATTTTACTCAGTGGATCTGCAAGGGTTACCCTTGATGGCGTTGAGGATTCTTTAGCGACCATGGGCCCAGGGGATTTTTTCGGGGAAATAGCGTTTATACAGAATACTTCCCGAACGTCTAATGTGATTGCTAATGAAGTATGCATTTTAATGAAGGTAGATAGACGCCTATTGGGAGCATTAAATGCAGATGTGAGAGAGAAATTCAAAGACCAGGTAATTATAAAGCTGGCGAATATGGTGGCTGCTAAAAATGATAAAATTAAGGCGTAGGCCAATTTTTACAGGGCAATATGGCTAAGTTCATCATTTTTGATTTAGATCAGGTTTTGATACAAAGTGCCACCTTCGCAAAAAACAGATTGATGTACATCAATTTTTCAACCGCACGATGTTATATGGTGACCTTAACTTAGATATAACGACAAACCGTGTGAGGAGAAAGCCATGTATGTTGATGAATATGTTATTTCAGGATTAATCATTGTTGCGTTAACTTGCAGCCTTTTTTATGGTTTCTACCGCTTCATCAAAAGCGATATCGAGAAGCATAAAAACGACCCTGTTAAGTAATCAATACTTAAATAAAAAATTCGCTGGCAGATCAATTTGGGTTTGCTAGCAGAAAAAGCGTTACTAACGTAACACCCTCTGATAGATGTGGAAGGCATGTGAATGCTGGAAGCTTTTCCAAAGCATGATTGCTAGGGCTCGCCTGTTATATTAAAAATAGGCGAGATTTTTCGTGTCTGAAATTTGGAGGAGTCAATATTGTATTTTATTGAATGGCCTTGCCACAACAGTGGCCACTGGCCCAAGCCCATTGAAAGTTAAAGCCTCCCAAATGTCCAGTGACATCTAGTACCTCGCCTATAAAATACAAACCTTTTACCTTTTTCGCTTCAAATGTTTTTGAACTGATTTCATCGGTATTCACGCCGCCAAGTGTCACTTCGGCTTTTTTATAGCCCTCTGTTCCGCTGGGGATGAACTGCCAATTTTGAAAGCAGGCAGCTATTCGATTTAAATCGGCATGTTTATATTGTTGAAGAGGATTACTTAAGTCTTCATGGGCGCAGAATGCTTGAATCACGCGGTCGGGAATCTCACCTTTTAGTATATTAATAAGGTGTTTATTGGGACTCACTTGCTGTTGATCTATGAGTAATTGCGCTAAATCTAAATCCGGTAGGCAACAAACCGTAATGGTTTGACCAGGGGTCCAATAAGAGCTGATTTGCAAGACAGCAGGGCCAGATAGGCCTTTGTGGGTAAATAAGATATTTTCACGAAACGATTGCCCGTCACAGCTGATCTCTGCATCCATACTTACCCCAGCCAATCCGTCAAAGCGAGACTTTTCAGTGGCGTCAAACGTGAATGGCACTAAACCAGGTTGCGTGTGGGTAATGTTTAAACCGAACTGTTTCGCAATTTTGTGACCAAAGTCGGTGGCACCCATTGTGGGAAAGCTCATGGCACCAGTGGCGATGACAAGGGACTTGGTTTGGTAATCTCCTTGGCTAGTGATTAGCTGAAAACCCTCGTCTTCCAGTTTATTGATAGATTCTATGGTGCAGTTTAATTGAATGGTTACCGAGAGCGCTTCACAGCGATCTAGTAGCATACCCAAAATGGCTTCACTTTTATTGTCGCTGAACAATTGGCCTAACTTCTTTTCATGCCAAGGCAAACCGGCGTTATCCACTTCGGCAATGAAGTCCCATTGTGTGTAGCGTTTTAATGCCGACTTACAAAAGTGTGGGTTTTGGCTTAAATAATTGCTGGCATCTATGTGCATGTTTGTAAAGTTACAGCGGCCACCACCACTGATTAAAATCTTTTTGCCTGCTTTATTCGCATGATCTAAAAGTAAAACAGACTTGCCTGCTTCCGCTGCACTGATCGCGCACATTAAGCCTGCGGCACCGGCACCAATGATAATGATTTGATTGTCTGACATGTATCAAGTCGAAGTATAAAAAAGCGAATGTTAGCAAAGATTTAACTTAAAGGCCTGTAGTTAATTAAAATTGAGCTGAACCCCTTACATTTTGTAACGGGCCCTTACGAAAACGGAATACATTCAAATATGGACTGACTTTACAATACGCTTAGTTTTGTTAATCCCTGTTGAGTTTGGAAAATGCGTTGCCCTTATTGTAAAAAATCGGTTTTTGGTGAAAAAGAAGTAGTTATGATTGTTGGAGAAGGGCCTGCCCATAAACGTTGCCATGAACATGAGCTTATTGGTCAAAGAAGTTTTGCAGGGTTAAAGCTATCTAGTTTTAAAGAAACGGAATTGCGAGAACTACAAGAAATGATACTCATTGAATTGAATGTTCGAAATCGTGTTGAACGGGACACAACCCGTGATGTTGTTGAATTGTTCTGAGGGTGTTAGAGGATCATAACCCTTCTAACACCGCTTCAAGTTGAGAGCCTGCTTTAAACTCTTCATTCATTAATATGATCATGTTTTTATCAATGACGATGGTGCTGGCCATGGTGCCGCTAAAATAGTGTTGCAGGCCATCGTCGTAGTCCGCAATGACATCAAAATCTCGGTAGCCACTGGCTGTTTGAGCAGCCTGAGAGCTGGTGATAGATCCAGATACATAGTCTACAAAAATGAAGTCGACATGAGTGTATTGACTCACAAAGTGGCTTCGAATGTGGCTCATGTGTGAATCGCATACTGGGCACCACATGGTGAAATACAACACAACCGCATCATGGTTTTGCAATCGGTTGACTAATAATTCTTCGCTGTTTTCACTGGTCGTGAAACTTAAATCTGAATCCACTGTGTCGCCCACTTGAACATGAGCAGTATTTGGCAGCTGATCATTACTTGGCAGTAAATCTTCTTGGCAACCGCTGATAGTAGTGAGACAAATAAGCAATAAAGCGATCGATTTTATGTTAGTAAACATGACTTATCCCCATAGACATTACTTGGGTTTTTGGATAGTTATGGCCGCTTTGTGCTTGGTTAAATGACAGCTTAATGATCCAGTCTCGTAAGCTACTGTTATAGGCCAAAGCCAGTCCGGTTGTGACTTTATCAAAGCCACTGTTTTGATCTTTTATGGCGTCATAAGTGGTTTGGCCCTCATCAATATGGGTATGGCTAAGAGTGGCAGTGAGCATGGCTAAGTTAGGCAAAAACCAAGTGTACGCACCTGAAAAACTGCTGGTGTATCGGTTGCCTAGCTGTTTGTTATAGGGCGTGACGGCCTGTCCGTATTCTTGGTTAATCGGACGCTGGAATGCCACGCCATAGCTGCCTTGCCAGCCTAGGCTAAAAGGGTAAACGGTTTTTTTAATGAT
>CAJXIT010000130.1 GCA_913054055.1 uncultured Thalassolituus sp. | reverse complement strand
ATCAATGAAACCTGTTTGCTCAGGCTTGAATCCATCTTCTTTTGCGAAATTAGGGAATTCAGAGGCTTTCATTTTACCTTCAGCAATTAGCTCTTTAGCTGCTTCAGCATAAATGTCTGGACGGTATACTTTTTTCGCAACATCCATGTACCAGCTATCTGGTTTGTGATCAGAGATTTGACCCCAGCGACGCATTTGCGTTAAGTACCAAATTGCATCTGAGTAGTATGGGTAAGTAGCGTTATGACGGAAGAATACGTTGAAATCTGGAATTTCACGTTTGTCGCCTTTTTCATATTCGAACGTACCTGTCATTGAGTTTGCAATTACATCGTAGTCCGCACCCACATAGTTAGATTGTGAAAGAATTTTCACAGCTTCTGGGCGGTTCGCATTGTTTTTCTCATCCAACCATTTCGCTGCACGAATCATGGCCTTAACAACTGATTTATGAGTTTCAGGGTATTTATCAGCCCAACCTTTAGATACACCAAATACTTTTTCTGGATTATTTTTCCAAATTTCGTAATCGGTAATAACCGGTACACCAATGTTTTTAAATACCGCTTGCTGGTTCCAAGGTTCACCTACACAGTAACCGTCAATCGTACCGGCTTCCATTGTTGAAGGCATTTGCGGTGGAGGTGTAACAGATAAAAGTGCATCGGCTTGCAAGGTTCCGCTTGTATCACCTTTTGCAGGTGCATAATAACCTGGGTTGATACCACCTGCTGCTAACCAATAACGTAGTTCGTAGTTGTGAGTAGATACAGGAAACACCATACCCATTTTAAATTGCTTACCGTCATCATTATAAGATTCGATAACCGGCTTTAGGTAATCGGCTTTGATTGGGTGTACAGGTTTACCATCTTTATGTGGAATGTGTTTTTTCATTTCTTTCCACACTTTATTAGAAACCGTAATGCCGTTTCCGTTTAAGTCCATGGAAAAAGCAGTAATGATATCCGCTTGTGTACCAAAACCAATGGTTGCACCCAGAGGTTGACCCGCCAGCATATGAGCGCCATCTAGTTCACCCGTGATCACTCGGTCTAGCAAAACTTTCCAGTTTGCTTGTGCTTCTAGTTCAACAAATAATCCTTCGTCTTCAAAGAAGCCTTTTTCAGCAGCAATGGCCAGTGGCGCCATGTCTGTTAATTTAATAAAACCAAATTTCAATTCTTCTTTTTCTGGGTCGCCAGCAAAAGCTGCTGCCGACATTAAGCTTGCCCCTATGGCAATGGTTTTCACCGTTCGTTTAATTGCTAGAGAAAGTTTCATTTCTTTTCCTTAGGTTAGTTGTATTTTTTTATGAATTTAAAAATCTGTAATGAACTACCTATCTCAAGCTTTGTGCCAAGATTTAATTTTTTATTTTCCAATCCATTAAAAAAATGTTTTTTCACATTTCGGCTCCAATTTGGTTCCTATTTTTAGAGCATTTTTAATGACTGATCGTTTTTGAACAGACCTGAAAACCGACAACGCACCAATTTGGAATTTAGAGTATTTACTTAACCCCTGTCTTTCGCACACTTAAGGTGCATAAAATACCCGTTACCGGAATGGCTACTTTTCACCCAAAATGTGATTTGAGGACACTGTGCACTTTCATGAAGCAAGTCCCATATTGGCCAGAGGTCAAATGTGTGCAAAAGGTGCATACCACGGTCACAAGAAACCCAGGTTTAGGTGATTGAAGTCAATACCCCCATTTCCCCTCTTTGATATGCTCGCGCGCTTTTTGCCTTGGGCTCAATTGTTCGCCCAACCACATACATTGGAAGACTTCATGACCGTTGAATTACTGAGCCCTGCAGGCACATTAAAGAACATGCGTTATGCCTTTGCTTACGGTGCCGATGCCGTATACGCAGGACAACCTAGGTACAGTTTGCGTGTACGCAATAACGACTTTGATTTAGAGCATTTGGCTTTGGGCATTAACGAAGCCCATGAACAAGGCAAGAAATTCTATGTGGCCAGCAATATTGCGCCTCATAACAAAAAAGTTAAAAGCTATATGACCGACATTGAGCCTGTAATCAATATGAAGCCGGATGCCTTGATCATGTCTGACCCAGGATTGATCATGCTGGTGAAAGAAAAGTGGCCTGAGACCCCCATCCACCTTAGCGTGCAATCAAACGTGGTGAACTGGGCGGCGGTAAAGTTCTGGCACAAACAAGGGGTTGAACGTGTGATTCTCTCCCGTGAGCTATCACTGGACGAAATTGAAGAGATCCGCCTGAAAGTCCCTGAAATGGAGCTTGAGGTATTTGTGCACGGCGCCCTGTGCATTGCCTATTCTGGCCGCTGCTTATTATCTGGCTACATCAACAAACGTGACCCTAACCAAGGCACCTGCACCAATGCCTGTCGCTGGAAGTACGACGCTCACGAAGCCAAAGAAACCGATGGTGGTGATGTGATCCCTGCGGACGCCACTGAGATTTGGACCCCTGACAATAAGATTATTCAAACCGATCAAATGCCACATGAGCCAACTTTAGGTGAAGGGGGCCCAACCGATGAGCTGTTCTTGCTTCAAGAAGAAGGCCGCCCCAACGAATACATGCCTGCATTTGAAGACGAACACGGCACCTACATTATGAACAGTAAAGATTTGCGTGCCATTCAACACGTAAAACGACTAGTGGATATTGGTGTGCACTCATTAAAAATTGAAGGCCGTACCAAAAGCCATTATTACGCAGCTCGTACTGCGCAAACCTACCGCAAGGCCATTGATGATGCCCTTGCTGGTAAAGAGTTTGATATGGGGTTGATGGACACTTTAGAAAACCTTTCTAACCGTGGTTACACAGAAGGCTTTTATCGCCGCCATGTGCACGATGAATATCAAAACTACGAGCGCGGTACTTCTGAAAGCACCAAGCAACAATTTGTGGGTGAGATCATTCAAGAAATTCACCCTGACTACTACACCATTAATGTGAAAAATAAATTCATTGAAGGTGACGAGCTGGAACTGATGACCCCAAGGGGCAATACAAACTTTACCCTTAAAGGTATGCTATCCACAAAACAAGAACCTAAAGAAGTGGCTCAAGGGGCTGGCGTGAAGGTGTTGATTCCTAAAGTGCCGGGGGTGGAAGTGTGTGATAAAACCTTATTAATGCGTAATTTGCAGGGCTAGTGGTTTTGGTTTGATGGGGCTAGCTAAGCATGAGCGTAACCATTTAGAGCTGGGGATTTGGCCCTAGATTCCCATTCACGGGCTACGCCCTATGGGAATGACGAAGTGGTTGGCTACGCCCTATTGGAATGACGGTTATAGTTGATGAAGTACCGCTAGCATTATGCCCCTAGACTCGTCATACCAGAAGTGAGGGACGAATTGTCTGGTATCCATTGTTAATTTAAGCGCAATCACTTGTTTATCATATTTTGTTGATTTCCATCCACGGGGACGCCCTATGGGAATCACAATTTAATAATCCCCCCTCCCTCTATTCTAAACAGTACAAATTAGCTGCTAGCTCCTCTATAATTCAGCGCTATTTTACTGTGAGCCCATGCTATGAATCCTAATTTGGCTAAACTGCAACCTTATCCTTTTGAGAAACTGAATAAGCTAAAAGCCGAAGCTAACATCAGCTGTGACCTACCTCATATCGCCCTTTCCATTGGCGAGCCGAAACATGAGAGTCCTAAGTTTGTTATGGATGTGATGGCCAACAATCTAGATAAGCTGGCTAACTACCCAACCACTAAGGGTATTCCAGAGCTAAGACAAGCCATTGCCCATTGGACTTGCCAGCGCTTCCATCTAGATAACCTTTGCGCAGACAGCCAGGTTTTACCCGTAAACGGCACGCGTGAAGCTATTTTTGCTTTTACTCAAGCCATGACGGAAGGTAAAGACGATGCCTTAATTGTCAGTCCAAATCCGTTTTACCAAATCTATGAAGGGGCCGCTTATTTAGCAGGGGCACAACCTCACTATTTGCCTTGCTTAGAAGAGAACGGCTTTAACCCAGATTTTGATGCCGTACCGGCTGAAGTGTGGGAAAAAGCACAGATTCTATTCACGTGTTCACCGGGTAATCCAACAGGTGCTGTGATCTCGCTTGAGCAATTAGAAAAGCTCATTAATTTGGCAGACAAACATAACTTCATCATTGCCAGTGATGAATGTTATAGCGAAATTTTTGTTAACTCTGCTCAGCCACCTATTGGTTTATTGGAAGCATGCACAAAACTTGGCCGCACAGATTATAAAAACTGCGTAGTATTCCATAGCTTAAGCAAGCGTTCTAACCTGCCAGGGTTACGCTCTGGATTTGTGGCCGGTGATGCTGAAATACTAGCTAACTTTTTTAAATACCGTACTTACCATGGCTGCGCCATGAGCCTTCCAAACCAATTAGCAAGCATCGCAGCTTGGGGCGATGAAAAACACGTGGAAGAAAACCGTCGCTTATACACTGAAAAATTTAAAGCGGTGTTAGATATATTATCCCCTGTGATGGACGTCAAACAAAGCGAAGCCAGCTTTTACTTATGGGCTAAAACCCCAATTAATGAAGAAGAGTTTGCACAGCGTTTATTTGCCGAACAACAAGTGACGGTATTACCTGGCAGCTATTTATCTCGCACCATAGATGGCATTAATCCAGGTGCAGGTCGAATTCGTATGGCACTTGTGGCAGAAGTGGAAGAGTGCATTGAAGCAGCTAAGCGCATTCGTGCATTAATTGAAAGTCTGTAGCAACTGCTAAATAGACTCTCATAAAAAAGGCCCAGCGTTGAATGACGCTGGGCCTTTTTTTGTCTGTGATAAAGTGAATCTATGATTTCATAGATTCTAATGTAAAGCCTTTGTAACTCACTTTATACAACAGTGAATACAACACTGGAATAAAGCCAAGGGTTAACATCGTAGAGAACATCAGTCCGCCCATAATGGAAACCGCCATAGGCTCCCACATTTCTCCGCCCCCTAAATACAAGGGCAATAAACCAAATACCGTGGTTGCAGTGGTTAATAAAATTGGACGCATTCTGCGTTGAGCAGCCTCAATAATCGCTTGCTGAGGCGCTAAACCATTTTCTGCAATTTCCATATCGATTCGCTCAAGCAAAACAATGGCATTATTAATAACAATACCAGCAAGTGAGATGATGCCTAGTAGTGTGAAAAACCCAAAGAAGCTATTAGCAACAAACAACCCAAAGAAAACACCAATCATACCCAATGGAATAGTACATAAAATAATGAATGGCTTACGCAAAGAGTTAAACTGCATCACTAACAACATAATAATTATGAAGACGGCAATCGGTAATTTTTCAGTGATTGATGCTGCTGCAGTACCTGACGATTCCTGTTCTCCACCGTATTCAAAGTAAAAACCCACTGGCCAATCTTTACTGTGCTGTTCAATCCAAGGGGTCAATTCAGCAAACCCTTCTGATGCCGTCACTGATCCATCCAATTGGGCACCGACAGCTACCGCTTTTAAACGGTCTCTGCGCAATATTTTAGCAGGCTCCCAAGCCACATTAATGGTCGCCACTTGCACTAGCGGGACAGCGTTTCCATTAGCCTGAGAGAAAACCGTTAACGATTCAATTTTCCCTAAGTCTTGGCGATCTGCTAACTCGGTTCTTAATATCACAGGAATTGAATCGGTCCCTTCACGGTACTCTGACATTTCATAACCGCTCAAGCCTGTCTGTAAAGACAACGCAATATCTTGACTGGTCACACCTGCTCTTCTGGCACGATCTTGATCAACATCCACGGTGAGCTTTTTAATTCTCTGGCCCCAGTCATCACTTACATTTTTCAACCCTGAAATCGATTCCAGTTTTTGTTTGATCTGCGCCACAATGTTAAACAACTTATCCACATCGTTACCAAACACCCGTACTTCAACCGGGTTAACAATGGCTTTACCATTTTCAATCAACCTAGGGGTCGCCTTGGCATCGGGATGATTCTGGTTAATATACGCTTCAATCTTCGGCATTAACTCGCGGTTTACCTGTGCCCCCGTTGTATTAATAATCATCAAAGCATACTCAGGACTAGTGGGCTTAGTATTATGACTTAACACATAACGCACGCCACCTGAACCAATGTATGTAATCCAGTTTTGAATACCCTCAGGATTTTCATCCGTTACTTTTAATGTATTTAAATACTTTTCAACATCAGAAGTTACCCATTCTGTTTTCTCAATAGCGGTACCTATAGGCAACTCTATTTCTAATTTGAAATAAGGAAGATCCGATGGAGGAAAGAAAATCTTAGGAATTAAATTAAGTAACTGAAAACTTCCAAAAAAGATCACAATTACACTTCCAACCGCTACCATTCTATTTTTCAATAAAACGAGCAATATACGGCGATATGCAGGGTAAATCCCTTGATCCATACTGTCATCAGAGTCACTGGCAGAATTATTTTTGCCTTTTTTCACTTTTAACAGCGCAATGCAAAGTAACGGTATCATGGTTAAACTCAATAACCATGAACATAAAAGAGTAATCGTTACCACCTGAAACAAAGCCGCGGTGTATTCGCCCATGGTTGATTCAGCTAAGTAGATGGGAAGAAATGCCGCAGACGTGGTTAACGATGATGTCATAAGCGGTACTTTCAACTCATTGGCAGAATCAATAGCCGCACTCATAGACGACGCACCTTGCTCCATCTTCACCATGATATTTTCAGACATCACAATGCCGTTATCCACCAGCATCCCTAAGGCAATAATCAGAGCGGCTAAAGAAATTTGGTTTAAACCAATAACAAGTTCATCCATTACAAAAATGGTGGCAATCATACTCATTGGTATAAGGGTTGATACAACAACGCCTGTGCGTAAGCCCAAACTGAATAACATCACCGCAGCAACAATAACAATAGACTGCACAAGGTTACTGACAAAATCATTTACCTTGTCATCCACTTGTTTAGGTGAAAAGTTAATAACTTCAAACTCCACTCCAATGGGCAGCTGCGATTCGAAACGTTTAATGGTTTCAAGCACTTCCTCTCCCAGAAGAATGTTATTGCCACCTTCTTTCATAGAGATCGCAATGGCCAATGCCGTCACACCCGAACTTTTCACAAGTGTGGATTTTGGGTCCTTATAAGAACGCTTTATTTTGGCAATGTCTTCAAGGTGTATCACTTCACCACTACCAGGCAATGCTATTGTGGCTCGTTTAATATCATCAATGGATTCAAAATTTCCGGATGGTTCTAATTCAATTCGTTCACGGCCTACTTTTACGGAGCCGCCAGGTACCACGACGTTCTGTTGCGCTAACATCTGACTTAATTGAAGCGGGGTTAAGTTTAACTCCGACAAACGAGCGTTATTATACTCAACATAAACACGCTCTTCTTGCGCCCCTTTAATTTCAACCTTAGCGGTTTGAGATGTTCTTAAGAGTTCATCTCTTGCGGCATCTGCCACGTCTTTCAATTCAGCATAGCTATAGCCTTCACCTGTAAGTGTCATAACCACGCCAAACACATCGCCAAACTCATCATTAACATTTGGACCAATGGCACCTGATGGTAGGTCACCTTTTACACTGTCAATTTTACGCCTTAAGCTATCCCATATTGGACGCATATTGGCGTAACTTTCTTTTATGTTTACTGTCACGATTGAAACGCCGGTTTTCGAAACACTGTTTACAAAGTCCAATTCAGGTAACTCTTGTGTGACTTTTTCTATTTTATCTGTGATCAGTTTTTCAACACGCTCTGGGCTACCACCAGGGAAATAAGTGATGATTTGCGCAGCTCGAATAGTAAAACCTGGGTCGTAAGCCCGTGGGATTTTATTAAACGCTGTTACACCCACCAAAATGAGTACCAGCAGAAATACAACCGTCGTTCGGTTGTTTTGTAAGGCTAATCGAGTGATATTCATCGTTATTGACCATCCATCAAGCGAACCAATAAGCCTTGTGAAATTTTACTCATTCCAGCTGTCACAACACGATCACCGGTATCCAAGCCTTGTAATACTTGAATGCCGTTTTCATCCAGTTCACCCACAACCACTGAACGTCGAGTTATTTCACCTTTATTATCACTTGTAGGCTCAACCACATAGATGAATCGGCCCTGGCTATCTTCTAGTACGCTGTGAGTAGGCACGTAAATGCCATTCGCACTTTCTTCGTCAAAGCTTCTTTCAACATAAACAGTGGCGCTCATGCCTGGTAATAAATTGATATCTTTTGGCGAGGCCATAACAAATTTAACACTGTAGGTTTGAGTTTTCTCATCAGCCCTTGTGGACGTTTCTTTAAATGTTAATGAATATTGCTTGTCTTGATTCCCATCAAATACGGCATATACCTTAGGTGCATCTTCTCGCTTTACTTTGATCATAATACTTTCCGGCACATTAATTTTTACTTCGTAAGCCGATAAATCTTGTATGACTGCAAACGTAGATGAAGATGATATTTTTTCAAACTTAGAAAAGAATTGCTTAGCCACCACACCGTCAAATGGTGCTTTTAATACTGTGTACTCCATATTTTTCTGAGCACTGTTTAACTGGGATTTTGCATTACTTAATTGCGCCTGAAGTTTTTCATAATCAGATGCACTTATGGCACCTTGTTTAATTAAGTTTTTAGCCCGTTTAAACTCTGCGTTAGCACGATCGAATTCAGCTTGGCTGGCATCCAGCTTAATTTTGAAATCTGCTTGATCAAGTTTGGCTAAAACTTCACCTTTTTTAACAAATTCACTTTCTTTTTTATTGATCGCAATTAACTCACCATTCACTCTAAAGCCAAGTTCGGCAGATCTTGCTGCGTCTACCACTCCTGTTAACGATTTTGTAATGGTTGCACCCGCAGAAACTATCACTGTACGAACAGGTTTAAGGGGAGCTTCGCTTATTTCAACTTTAGCAGCCTCTTCTGAACTACACGCCATTAATGCCAAAGTTAAAAGTCCAACTGTAGAAAACGTTACGATATTCATTTTATATTCCTTTAGTAATTTTTAATCCAAATTAATAGATTGATGACTTACGAATGACTTATGTGTGAAACCCAATTGAAAACATAATCGCAGTGCTGTCATC
>CAJXIT010000129.1 GCA_913054055.1 uncultured Thalassolituus sp. | reverse complement strand
TTATTAAAAGCTTATGAAAGTTTTATTCATTATATGCCGTTGATCAGTGAGGGTGGCACAATGAAGATGGCTTACGAAGCGGATAAAGTATGGATATACTTTAACCCTTTAATGGACAGTAAACCTTTTAGCCGCCATCAGCGCGAGTCAGTGGTGTCATTACTATTAGCATTTAGTCGTTGGTTAGTGGGTGACGCCACCATTGTGCCTACCGATGTTCATTTCGTTCATGAGCCTGGGCCCAATATGGTGGAATATCAGCGGGTATTTGGCTTAGCGCCTAAATTCAAACAAGCACAATCGGGTATTCAATTTAATCGGGAATTACTGACCCGAACGCTAGTGGAAAGTGATATTGGGTTAAACGCACTTCATAAGGCCCACGCGGACCAGTTACTTGCGGCGCATTTAAATACAAGCTGGAAAGCAAAAGTCATTCAAATCATTGTTACAACGGGTCAATATAACTTAAGCCGCGAAAAAATTGCTGATCATTTAAATGTGAGTACTCGAACTTTACAGCGTCGCTTGCAAGAAGAAGGCACAAATTTTTTGGAAGTGGTTGATGCTCAAAGAAAACAAAAAGCACATGAGCTAATTTGTAAAACGCAAAAAAGCCTAAAAGAAGTGGCTTTAGACTTAGGCTTTTCAGAATCCTCTACTTTTTATCGAGCGTGCCATCGCTGGTTTGATCAAACACCAAATGTGATGCGTAATAAAAAAGATTAAACGCTTTGATAGGGAAACAGCTAAATCCCTTCTTTTGTCAGCAGCTTCTCACCCATTTCTGTGCGTAATATTGAGCGTAACCATTGATTGCCAGGGTTCTCATCATGGTTATGGTGCCAGTATAAATATAGATCAATGTCTGCTGTGCTAAATGGCATGGGGCGTAATTCAATATTGCTGAATTTTGAACACAGTACCATGGCATAACGCTTTGGAATGGTGAGCATAAAGTTAGACTCATTGGCCACTTGGCAAGCAGAAAAATAATGCTGACAACGTAACCCTATGTCGCGATTATACCCTAAGCTGCTCATGGCATAATCCACTAAGCTTGGGCCAGACGGACGTGAACTGACTAAAATATGGGTGGCTTCCATATAATCTTGTTTGGATAAATCGGGTTTCAAATAATGGTTTTTATTAACCAGTACCACTAATTCGTCTTCTATTAATTTAGCTTGATGAATATTGTCTTTACTGGGTTTGAGAATATCCACAACAAAATCCAACTCGCCACTGGCCAACTTGGCTTCCGCTTCTCGTCTGTCTAACACCACGCTGGCAATTTTTAAATGTGGCGCACTGTTCGCCAATTTAGTGACCAATGGGGCCAAAAGAGTGGCTTCAATTAAGTCGCCCATGGCAATTTTAAAGGTTTTATCAGCGGTAGCGGGTTCAAATTTATGGGCCTTCTGCATCGCTTGATTAAGTTGCCCAAGAGCTTGTTGTACTTCAGGGAACAGATTTTGAGCCGCTGCCGTAGGTTGCATCTTATGGCCATTTCGAATGAACAATGGGTCATCAATTCGATCTCTTAATCGAGAAAGCGCGTGACTTATGGCCGGCTGCGTTAAATTTAAGCGCTCTGCTGCCTTAGTGAGACTGCCTTCTGTGTAGATGGCTTCAAAAACAGTGAATAAGTTGAGGTCGATTTTCATATGAGCGCTCAAATTGAAATTTCATATATCCTATTAGTTTAATTAATGGCATGCAATTACAAATATTCATTAGATTAATGTACTTGCTGGGTTTAAGGTGGTAGCAGATGTTAATTTGACCTTTAGCCCATTGAGAATACAGTGGTTAATGTTCATTGATCAGTCAGATAGCAAGAAGCGAGAGATGGCTTAAATTTCAGCCGTATTATCTCCGATAAATATATAACCATAAAAAACCATTAATGCATTCTTGGCATTTATATATCAGAGGCAGCTATGAAACGAATTTTAATCACCGGTGGGGCCAGTGGCTTAGGGGCTGAATTGGCTCGTCAATACAGCGCGAAAGGTTGGACCGTTTGCATTGCTGATATTCAACAAGCCCTTGGCGAAACCTTTGTTCAAGAGCTCAATCAAACGTTTAATAATGATTGCTTTTTTCTGCCTCTAGATGTGACCAGTGAAGAGCAATGGCAGCAAGCGGCTCAAGAAATTGCTAGCCGATGGAAAGGTTTAGACTGTTTAGTTAACAATGCCGGCGTGGCATCCAGTGGTAACATTGATCAGCTATCCATGAAAGATTTTCAATGGACCCTAGACATTAACGTGATGGGGGTAGTTAAGGGGTGTTATGTGTTTACTCCAATGCTGAAGAAATCCAAAGGGACGATCATTAATGTGGCATCAGCAGCAGGATTAATGCATATGCCTTCCATGTCTGCTTACAATGTTTCCAAAGCAGCGGTGGTGGCTTTATCTGAAACTTTATATGCTGAATTAGACAGTGCTGGTGTTCATGTATCTGTACTGTGTCCTGCCTTTTTCAAAACCAATTTAACGGATTCAATGCGTGCCACAGATCAGGGAGGCATTGCCATTGCAAATAAATTAATGGAACGCTCCAGTATTCAGGCTTCAGATGTTGCAAGAATGACCTACGAAGGCGCTGAGAAAAAACAATTTTATATTGTGACTCACGCTAAGGAAAAAATGATGTGGCGTATTAAGCGTTATTTCCCTAGCTATTATTTCTCTCAAATGAAAAAGCTGGGTAGCGTATTTCAAAGAAAAACAACAGGGAGTAAAGCAGCGTGAGTGTATTAGATCAAGCAGGCAATATTCGTGAAGGCGAAGAGCTCGATTTAGAAAAAGTTGATGTCTATATGAAAAGCCAAGTAAATGGGCTTCAGGGGGACATTGCAATAACCCAATTTCCCGGTGGCGCAAGCAATCTGACGTATCAAATAAGCTATGGTGATCAATCGTATATTTTACGTCGCCCACCGTTTGGTAAGATTGCCAAAGGTGCTCATGACATGTTGCGTGAAGCGAATATCATGAAAGCGTTAAATCCTGTTTATCCTTATGTGCCTGAGATTATCGATATTTGTGAAGATGAATCGGTATTAGGTTGCAACTTTTATGTAATGGAGAAATTAACCGGTATTATCCCTCGCCAAAATATGCCGAAAGAGCTGGATTTATCAGAAACTAAAACACGTGATATGTGTGTCAGTGTGATTGATAAATTTATTGAGCTACACCAGGTAAATGTTGAAGGTACCGAGCTTGAAAAATTAGGAAAAGGGCTAGGTTATGTTGAGCGCCAAATCATGGGATGGAGCAGTCGCTATGAAAAATCCATGACTGATGACGCCACTGATTTTGCAGCGGTTATGGATTGGTTAAAAGCCAATATGCCAAAGGATGTGGCGCAAGTACTGATTCATAATGACTTCCGTTTGGATAATGTGGTGTTAGATGTGAATGACACCAGTAAGGTGATCGGTGTATTAGATTGGGAAATGGCCACCATTGGTGATCCATTAATGGATTTAGGGAATAGCCTAGCCTACTGGATTCAAGCAGATGATGAACCTCAATTCCTTATGATGCGTCGACAGCCGACACACTTAAAAGGCATGATGACCCGTCAAGAAGTCATAGATTATTACCTTGAAAAAACCGGATACCAAGTAGAAAGCTTTGTATTTTATGAAGTATATGGATTATTCAGGCTAGCTGTGATCATGCAGCAAATATACTACCGCTACTACCATGGACAAACCAAAGATAAGCGCTTTTCTAGCTTTGTTCATGCCAGTAAATATTTAGAAAGTCGCTGCTTAAAACTAATTGAAGGGGCAAAATAATGTCTACCCTGTATTTGGTGCGTCATGGTCAAGCCAGTTTTGGAAAAGAGGATTACGATCAGCTTTCCCCACTTGGTTATGAGCAGGCCCAGATTACAGGGCAGTATTTATCTAAAGTGACGGCCCCCAGTATTTTTATTAGCGGTACTTTAAAGCGACAGCGTCAAACATTAAATGAAGTAAAAAAGGGCTTTAGTGAAACCGTATTACAGTCAGCTCGATTTTTAGAGTTCAAAGAGTTTAATGAATTTGACCACAAGAATATTCTAGAGGTGGTGTATCCGGATATTCGGATAAAACACAAAACCATGCTAGAACGTTTAACCACGTGCGAGCAGTCATTTAACGATTTTCAAGTGATGTATAAAGCAGCACTGGAAAAATGGGTTAATAATGATGGCTGCTTCGCTGAAAGTTTTGAGCAGTTTAATCAACGAATTGCTCAGGGGTTGAAACAAATAAAAAGTTTATCCATGCAGGGCGACATTATATTAGTCAGTTCAGCCGGGCCAATTTCTACCTGTATGCAATATGGGTGTGAACTGGCTGCTGATGCAGCATTTTGGTTATGTGAAGAAATGATAAATACAGGAATTTCTGCTTTACGATTGAATGATCAAAATGATGCACGGTTATCGTACTTTAATAATTTTCAACATTTGGTGTTTGCTGATAGTGAAGTCACTTATCGCTAAACCCACAAAAACAAATAACAATAAAATACCTATAGGAATGTTAAATGAGCACAAATTTATTTGATCTAACAGGAAAAGTTGCATTGGTTACCGGTGCTAGTCGTGGAATTGGTGAGGCCATTGCAAAACTATTGGCAGAGCAGGGTGCTCATGTGATTGTATCCAGCCGCAAGATTGCTGGCTGCCAAGCGGTGGTCGACGAGATTGTTGCTGCGGGTCATTCAGCTGAAGCCATTGCATGCCATATTGGTGAAATGGATCAAATTGAAGCCATTTTCTCTCAAATTAAAGAGAAATTTGGCAAGTTAGATATTTTAGTTAATAACGCAGCGGCGAACCCATACTTTGGCCACATTCTAGATACAGATCTCATGGCATATCAAAAAACCGTAGACGTGAACATTCGTGGTTATTTCTTCATGTGTATCGAAGGTGGTAAATTAATGAAGCAAAATGGCGGTGGTGCCATACTGAATGTGGCCTCAATTAATGGCGTGATTCCTGGGCCGCTGCAAGGCATTTACAGCATTACAAAAGCGGCTGTGATCAGTATGACAAAATCTTTCGCACAAGAGTGTGGCGAAATGGGCATTCGAGTTAATGCATTACTACCGGGAGCAACCGATACAAAATTTGCCTCTGCTTTAGTTAAAAATCCAGCTATTCTAGAAAAAGCACTGGCTCATATCCCTATGAAGCGCGTGGCAGAGCCAGGTGAAATGGCCGGTACGGTGCTGTATTTGGTCAGTGATGCGTCTAGTTATACCACGGGTGCCTGTGTCAATGTAGATGGTGGCTTCTTAACCATCTAATTTGAAAGCATGTGAAATTTAAGTGGTATTGTGTCATTGAATGCCCCCTTACTGAATCAGTAAGGGGGCATTTTTATGTTTGTTAATTGTTTGAGGCCTTTTTTTCTTCATTGAAGTTAGGTAACGTCCTTGTGGAATTTAAATACTGGCTAGCAAGCCAAAAATAACAATAAAAAGGATCATCATGAAAAAATTAGTCACCCTTGGGGGGATTGTTGTACTTGTTGCGTATCTAGCAATGTGGCCTGTAGAAGTTGACCCTGTGGCTTGGCAGGCACCTAAGGACAAAGGTTATGTGGATGGGTTTCAGCAGAACCAGCAGTTAAGCCAAATTCAGCGTATTGAATTAACGGATCAAATCGGTCCTGAAGATTATGCATTGAGTGCAGATGGCATCGTCTATTTTGGCCTTTTGAGCGGCGACATTGCTTATTTAGATAAGCAGGGCAACATTCAGACTTGGGTGAATACACAAGGTCGCCCTTTGGGAATAGAGTTTGATGGGCAAGGTAACTTAATTGTGGCAGACGCGTTTTTAGGGTTGTTAAGCATTGACCCTAACGGAAAGATTGAAACCTTAGTGACAGAGATTGACGGCATTGCTTTAAATTACGCAGATGACGTGGATGTGGCTGCTAATGGAAAAATTTATTTTTCAGATGCCTCAACTAAATTCCATGCAAAGCAATACGGAACATTTGCAGCCAGCATGTTAGATATCAATGAGCACGGTGGTCATGGTCGTTTGTTAGAATTCGATCCGGTTACAAAACAAACCATTACCTTGGCTGATGGGTTTAACTTTGCAAATGGGGTGGCCGTAAGCCATGACCAGCAATGGGTATTGTTGAATGAAACCGGTACGTATCAAGTTCTAAAAGTGGGCATTGCAGAATCCAATAAAGGCCAAGTAGAAACGTTAATCGATAATTTACCGGGCTTTCCAGACAACATTAGCCGGGGTTCTAATGGCGTGTATTGGTTAGGTTTAGTGAGCCCTCGCAGTCAGGCTTTAGATGCATTATCTGGATCAGCCTTTTTACGTAAGATTGTTCAGCGCCTACCTGAGTTCATGCGACCAAAAGCCAAACACTTTGGCCATGTTGTCGCCATTAATGATCAAGGGGATGTGGTGCATAACTTACAGGACCCGCTAGGCATGTATGGCCATACAACAGGAGCGCTAGAAGTGGGCAATGAATTATACGTGAGCAGTTTGCATGACACAGCATTGGGGAAAACAAAAAATGTTAATGTGTCACCACTGGCGGTGAATCAATAACAGATGAACCTTGCGTTAATGGGTACTGGTAAAGTACCCATTATCTTTCAGCTACGGCCATAAAGATGACTTGGCCTTCTCCTAATCGCTCTGATTTAATCGTTAAATCTAGTCGTTTATCCCTTGAAGTGGCCCCTAATTGATCTAAGCGGTCAAAAGGCTTGGGAATCATATGCACACCTTTTACTTCTAAATCTTGTTGCGTAAGGGGGTCATAAAATAAAGCACTTACCATATCCATGAGCTTTCGAATTTTCTTTAATTGAAACTTGGTAAGGGTTTTATCCTGCAATAATTTTTCAATATTATTGACTGCATCCTCATCAAATGCACAGCTTAGGATCGCAGCTGCCCGAATATCTAAGATACACATGGCTTTTGTAATCCCCCTGTCGTGACCAGTAAATAATACGATCACATAAGGCAAATATGCATAATTGATGTCCAAGGACTGGGATGGCTTGACGGTAAAGTCTCTTAAATTGAACCCTGATGCCACCTTTGTTAAAGCTGCAATATTAGGTAGCTGTAAGTCATAACCCGATTTGCCATCATTGGCTGGTAAATTTGACAGTAGCTGCTGGCTTTCTACAGAACCTTGAACGATGGGAATGATGGTTTTTTGTAGTTCATGCAATTCAAAGGGCTTATGTAAAACAAACAGTGCCCCAGCTTCCTTGGCTTCTAAAATGCGTCTAGGGTTGGTTTCTGTGGTCACTAGGCCAATTTTTAACTTTAAGCCTCGTTTTTGAACTTCTTGTAAAAGTTGGATTCCGTTCATATTCGGCATATGCCAGTCGGTAATCACCACATCAGGTTGCCAATTCTCAATGACTTTAAGAGCTTGAATACCGTCATCGGCCATTTGGAAGTCATTATCCTGATACCCAGCTTTACTCAAACTGCGCTTGATAATGGCCTGCATGGCAAGACTGTCATCCACAATTAAAAATTTCATTCAGGGCAAATACATCCAGATTAGGCTTAACTGTAAGTATAGGTACAGAAACCATTTATTGTGGAGTACAGCTTAAATGAGTGAGTTGAATGGCGTGAATGGACTGCTGAATAATAGGCATCTAGGAAGGTAGCTCTGTGATGAACTTGACGACAGAGCTCATTATTATATTAGAACTGCTAGCAGTTTTGGTCATAGTCAGCCTAATTAGCATTGTGCTGTTTAAAGATAAGAAGCATGAGGTAAATGAGTTAAAGGACATAAACCAGGCTTTATTAGCGCAATTGGATCAAATGCAAGCTTTGGTAGATGATAAGAATGCCTCTCAAGATCAGGTGGTTGAAAAGTTTCAAGATTTAGATGATGAGCTAGATTCGCAAATGAATGCCACTTTGGACAATGCTAATGCCAGTCTAGGAGACATGGAGCGTTTGATTCTTGAGAATAGGGCGGTGATTACAGATTTGGATTATTACTTAAATGAATCAGAACCTGATATAAAAAGCGCCAAAGTTGAAATCAAAAAATTAAAGGACTTGCTTGCTAGTACAGAAAAGGAAATCCTAAATCAAAAAGATCAGTTAAATCACTCTAAGACGGATGTAAAAACCTTAAAAGAAAAAATGCGAGAACTATCTAAGAAAATCTTAACCATGAATAGCTTAGAAGTCAGTGAAGGGCGCTTGAAGCGCGACAAGTCTCGCTTAATGGATAAAATGGCTGAGTTAAAGGAAAAATATGAGAGCCAAAAAATAGTGGCAAGAAATTTAGAGGATGAACTAAAAACCAGCTTCAGAGCAGGAGAAGTTCAAGCCATGAAGGAAGAGCTAAAGGACTCTGAAGAAACACTGAAACGTACCATGATCGAAAAGGCATTCATAGAACAGCATTTCTTAGAGCTTGCCAATAACTCCGACCCTGATGAATTAGACCGTGAGTTGAAAAGGGTTAAACGTGAAATGCGCCAACTTGAAAAAGGTATATTGGATAAAGACTGATTGAAATATTTTTGTCATATTGCTCTGTTAACTTTTCTAACTTTAAAAGGGCGTATAATAAACAAACATACTCATCAATTTCTTCTCGCTTGCTTTCTGGCAGCTCCTATCATGACCCAAGCTGAATCTTTGTTGTCAATTGATGATATAAGTGCCGAATTCTCTGTGAAAACGCATTTGTTAGAAGACTATGTAAATAGCTATAACTTTAAATGTCCTGCAGTGATTAGTGAAGCTCAGTTAAGGGAGATCTTGTCTGATAAATACGCTGATAATGCATTGAATATCATGATTGAAAGTGATCATTTAAATTGGCGAGATACTTATGTTGAAGCGAGATCAAATATTACATGTTTAACCACAGGAATCGTATCTAAAGGGTATTAATCTTTATGCTGAATACTGTCATCTAATTTAAGCGTTGACGGAAGAGTAAGTGTGAAACACGAGCCTTCTCCAGGCTCAGAAGTCGCTTTAATTTTCCCCTGTAACTTCATGGTGACTAGATTATAGATTATATGCATGCCCAGCCCTGTGCCACCATTGCCTCTTTTTGTTGTGA
>CAJXIT010000128.1 GCA_913054055.1 uncultured Thalassolituus sp. | reverse complement strand
TGGGCTCGTCCTAAATTAAATGATCTTAAAACATTATTTTTATATGGTTCCCCATTGATGTTGGCCGAGATTGTGCAGATGTCGCATGTTTTTGGTGATCGATTTTTAATAGAATACTATTTTGATCTTGTTCAGGTTGCTGCTTATGT
Source organism: uncultured Thalassolituus sp. (assembly GCA_913054055.1). Lineage (GTDB taxonomy): Bacteria > Pseudomonadota > Gammaproteobacteria > Pseudomonadales > Oceanobacteraceae > Bermanella. The sequence goes on along the minus strand of CAJXIT010000128.1, from coordinate 8,991 downwards.
AGCACCTTATTCAATGTCAAAGATAATTTCAGATATTGTTTTTGGTGGTTTAGCTGTTGCTGTCGTTCCTATATACATGGGAATGTGGAATAGGAAGGAGTATAAGCAGACATCTGAACTACTATCTAAAATAAGTGATTATTACCTTTTAATATTTCCGATTGCAGTGGGGGGGCTTTATTTAGTGTCTGAGCCTCTGATGTCGATTGCAGCATCGGAAAAATATGTTGATACAGCATATATAATGCCTATTGTCTTTATTGGTGTTGGTATTTTCTCTTCTACTTTTATCTATTCTGCTGGACTAAGAATTAAGAAAAACCAAGCAAAAATATTGCAATATGTCACTGAAAGCTTAGTTGTTAATATTGTTTTTAACATAATATTTTTAGAAGAGTATGGTATTTTAGTTAGTGCGTGGGCAACGGTAGCAAGTTATTTCTGGATGTCCCTTCGATTTTATATTGCTTCAAGGTTAATTATAAACATTGATTTTAATTGGATAAATCTTTTAACAGGTTTAGCAATTGGATTGATACTAATGTTTATTACTTCTGTGATGCCTGATATTGATCTGGTTTTTATTGATCTTCTATTTAGACTTTTAACCGGAAGTTTAATAGCAGTTATTTTACTCTTAATTATGAGTAAGCAAGCAAAGCGTGACATGAAGAGTATTTTCGGGATAATTATTAAAAAGATTAAAGATTAAAGATTAAGTTTAAGGTTTATTAGAGAGAGTGGTCACTCTCTCTAATAATTCATTCTCACTCTTCCAAATCTTCTTTCCAGCTGTTAGGTAATTCAAATAGAAAAACCTCTCTATTATTTAATTCTCCTCCCCAATTTGTTGATACATATATTCTATTACCTAATAAGTTTATTGCTGCGGGAGCTTCATCCCTGTAGTTACCGTCGTACTTATTATAATTAGGGCTGATTCTCCATGCTGTTGGATTTTCAGACTTAGGCTTTAGTTCCATTAATATAAGCTGATCTGCTCCCCAGTCTGTATCATGGTATTGGTTATTGATATTTGAGTAGGTATTTATAAATACCCAGCCAGGTTTTGACGTAGGCATTTTCCCGTAATGAAAACCATTAGACCATCCAAAATCACTATGTGTGGCCATTTCAATTCTATTTTCATAACCCGAGTTATTACCACTGACATAAATGGCATCAAGCTGGTCTGTGCGATTATTTTGGCTAATGAATAACTCCTTTCCTTCTTCATCAAAGGCCCAGCCAGAGTGTGTTTCGCCAATAGATATTTTTACAGGTTCTTGTTGCGAATGATCAAAATCTAAAGGCCATATATGAGCACCATCAAACCAGGTTCCTATGTCATCTGACCTAACGCCATAGTTACTATCACCCCAAGAACGGCCATAATGTAAAATAATACCTGTACCTAAAGGAGATACCTCCACCATATTTGGACGTGGGAAACTGGCTTCAGAAGCATAGTGATTAAGCGAGGTACCAGCTAGATCAGCAGGTGTAAGCGTGTGGGTTGTATCTGTTGAAATCTGATAATGTACAAAGGCATCTACAACATAAGTGACCCCATTATAGTGTGCTGCCATGAATGCCCAATGATCACTGTCATTTGAGCTATCTCCCTCAACATCATTATAGATTTTAGTGGAGCTTGCAGGTATAACGCTTGCGAAATCTTTTATGAGTGTGCTTTGTATCGTTTCTGCTGTTACATCATTAATCATGTATAGCGCTAAGTTGTATCGATAATAAACTCGATTAGGGTGGGCGCCAGATGTATCCCAGCGGATTTCATGAACTTCGCCAATTTCTTTATTACCTGTATGTAATAGTTTTCTAATTATGTTTGTAGACTCTCTATCAATAACCCAAGCTGAAGTGGAGTTTGTTCCGAATGATAAAACGTATTGTCCAGAGCTGTTTTCTGGCGAATAGCGGGAATAGACAATAAGAGCATCATCCGTTCCAGGCATCTCACTGGCATCAGTGAGGCGAGTAATTTTAGCGCCTGTCGTTGGATCAATACGACTTTCACCTTTAACGGGAGCTGTAGCGCCAAAATCTGGTTCAATAATATTCTTATGGGTTACGTAGTTTGAAGGTGATGCCAAGCTTACTCGAATAGTTAGCTCTGCGTTAACTGGCTCATTAATGCCGTCGCTGACTGTTACATCAATTAACTCAGTTTCAGTAGCTGTATTTAAATAAGTGGCTTGATTACTTTCTGGACCGATTTGAATATTTAAAGAGTTAGAGACGGTATAAGACAGCAAGTCGCCATCTATATCGGCTGTGGGGCCCAAAGTAACGACTGTTTGTACATTTACTGTTGCATCAATTACTTGATTATTTACTGTTGGGGCTTGATTTGTTCCGCCATTAAGCGTGCTGTTATTTGTAGAGTTATTGGTGGTGATATCAAATATAGGTAAGTAAGAGCGGCTCATACCATCCGAAACACCCACGCGAACATTTTCATCAATACCAATCTTATTTGGCGTTCCTGTTAACTGCCCTGTTACTTCATCAAACTCTGCCCATGATGGTTTGTTATCAATGATATAGGACAGCTCATCTCCATCATTATCTAATGCGGTTGCTGTAAATTCGTAAGGGCTGTTAATAGTTGCGTTTGTTATAGGCGTGCCCTGAATAGCAGGAGCCGAGTTATTAAACCTTTCGGCTGTTGGTGGCTCAAGGCAGCCGCTAAGTGAAAATGCGGTGCAGGATAGCAATACTAACTTTTTCATAAACACATCCTCCAAGGGTTAACTAGAAGATTAGTTTTGAAATGTTAAGGATTAAATGAGGGTAAAGGCTAGTTTGATAAGGGCTGTGAACCAGTGGGCAAAGTTACATGATGTAACCTGCGTTTTTTGTACGGAAGCACAATAATGTAGTGCCACTGGTTCTGAATACTGTGTTGTATATTCTTTAAAGTTTTGAGTCCCAATCGTCAGGCAGCTCAAACAAAAAAACTTCTCTGTGGTCTAGTTCTCCTCCCCAGTTAGTGGAAACATAAATACGATTGCCTAGCGTATTTATTGCAGCCGGTGCTTCATCACGATAATTACCATTATATTCATTGTAATTAGGGCTCACTCTCCAAATTTTTGGGCTTTGTGATTTAGGCTTCAGCTCCATGAGAATGAGTTGATCGGCAGCCCAGTCAGAGTCATGGTTTTTATTGCTAGCATTCGAATATGTATTGATAAATACCCAACCTTTTTTACTGCTTGGCATTTTTCCATAATGAAAACCATTGGACCATCCAAAATCACCGTGTGTCGCAATTTCAATTCGATTCTCATAACCTGAATTCGAACCATTAACATAAATGGCATCTAGTTGATCGGTGCGATTATTTTGGCTAATAAACAGCTCTCTTCCCGTCTCGTCATATGCCCAACCTGAGTGGGTTTCACTAATAGAAATCTTAGTGGGCTGTTGCTGATTGTATTTAAAATCTAAAGGCCAAATATGAGCGCCGTCAAACCAAGTACCTATATCTGAAGATCGAACATCGTAAGTATCATCTTTATAAGCTCGGCCATAATGTAAAATAATACCTGTGCCTAAAGGAGATATTTCAACCATGTTAGGGCGAGGAAAGGTGCTGGATGAGGCATAGTGGGCAAGCGGAGTGCCAGCTAAATCAGAAGGCTTAAGGATGTGTACAGAATCAGTTGATATTTGATAATGCACAAATGCATCAACAACATAAGTTACACCATCATAATGAGCGGCCATAAATGCCCAGTGGTCACTGTCATTCGAACTGTCGCCTTCTACATCATTGTAAATACGTGTTGACGATGCAGGCACTACTTCGGAGAAGTCTTTTACAAGGGTGTGTTGCAATGGCCCCGTGGTAATGTCATTGATCATGTATAGGCTAAGGTTATGCCGGTAATAGATACGATTCGGGTGCTTGCCTGAAGTATCCCAGCGAATCTCACTCTTCTCTCCTATATCTTTAGAGTCTATGTGAGTTAATTTTTGGATAACTTGTCCACTTTGACGATCAACGACCCAGCTCGTTGTGGAGTTGGATCCAAACACTAATAGAAATTGTCCTGAACTGTTCTCCGGGCTGTATCTTGAATAAACGATTAAGGCGTCGCTACTACCTTCCAGTTCAGATGCATCAGTTAGACGTGTGATTTTAGTTCCAGTTGTTGGGTCGATCCGGCTTTGTCCTTTAGCCGGTACAGCGCCGCCTAATTGAGGCTCAATAAGATCCTTGTTGGTTATATAGTTTGAAGATATTGGAGCGCTAGATTGATCCAAGCTGGCTTGAAGTTGCGCCTTTGATTCAGGAAGGCATGCACTGATGCAGGACAATAGTAATATTGGAAATATAAGGCGCATGATGTGTCTCTGGTCCATTAGATAAACTGTGGGTGGTGAGCAATACTTTGGCGGGAATACTATCATTCAGTCTATCCCTATAAACTACTGATAAAGTACCAATCTACCTTGAGTATGCGTAGCTTCACATACATTGTGCTTGGTGTCTTATCGACTAAGGTATTACTGTAGCATTGGAATTTACGCCCTAAATACACTGACCCATATCTATGCAAGTTATTGATTTTTGATAAAAAGATCGAGTTTCGATTTTAGACCACGGAATTTGTGGGTATAATCCCGTCGATTCTAATATTAGGCACCCAGAGAGAGGATGACCGTGATTAAGCTTACTACTTCTATTTTAGTATTGGCATTAGCTGCCATGACTCAATTCGCTAATGCATCGGCTGATGACATTGCTAAGCGTATTGCCCCAGTTGGATCTGTATGTGTTGCAGGCACTGAGTGTGCGGCAGCCGCTGGCGCGGCAACGGCTTCTAGCGGTCCTCGTTCAGGTTCTGATGTATACGGCACATACTGCGCAGCTTGTCACGGCACTGGCGCCATGGGCGCACCTAAATCAGGTGATACCGGCGCTTGGAAAAGCCGTTTAGACAAAGGCTTTAACGCTGTTCTAGCAAATGCAGTTAAAGGTATTAACCTTATGCCCGCCAAAGGCACTTGTGGCGACTGTTCTGAGAAAGAGATTTCTAACGCGATCAAGCACATGACAAAGTAATCACTTACTAAGTTAATGTGACAAAAACCCAGCTTTAGGCTGGGTTTTTTTATGCCTGTGAAAAATAAAGGTGCCTAAAAGGCCATTTACCAGCTTGGTTATTGCTTGGGGCTGTTTTATTGCAAAAGCTTGTGGCAGCCTGTGGTACGACCGATTAATAAGAATAATGAGAGGTGAGCTATGGCTGTGGTTTGGATAACGGGAGCGTCGTCAGGTATTGGTGAGGCCATCGCAAAGCAATACGTGACGCAAAACAGTAAGCTGGTGTTATCGGCACGCCGAGAAAGTGAGCTTAATCGCGTTAAACAGGCTTGTGTAGCGCTAGGAGCCAACGGCTCAGATATCCTAGTGTTGCCATTGGATGTCACTGATCATGGTGCTATGGGTGATAAAACTCAGGCGGTTATGGATGAATTTGGTCGCATTGATGTACTGATCAACAATGCGGGCATTTCCCAGCGTTCCAAATGTTTAGATACCGATTTGTCGGTTTATCAGCAATTATTAGATGTGGATGTATTGGGACAAATTGCACTGACCAAATCCGTTTTACCCATTATGGTTGAACAGCAAAGCGGTCATATTGCGGTAACGTCAAGCGTGGCAGGGAAAGTGGGTGTGAAGTGGCGTACAGGTTATTGCGCTGCGAAACATGCGGTAATGGGGTTCTTTGATGCGCTCAGGGCCGAGGTGGAGGAATATGGCATTCAAGTTTCTACTATTACACCTGGCTTCATTAAAACCGATGTAGCCAGAAATGCTGTCGTCGGAGATGGCTCTCAATTTGCTGGAGAAGATCCAAATATTGAAACCGGTATGGATGTGGATAAGTGCGCAAGCGTGATTGTGTCGAAAATGAATAAGGGTGTAAAAGAGATTGCTGTAGGTGAAGGGTTGTCACTATTAGCACTTAAGATAAAGCGCTATTTTCCTAACGTATTATTTAACATGATGGCGAAGCAGCCATAGCTTTAATTTCTATTTATGGAATCACTTCTTAAAAATACAAAAGCCCGAGTACATATTTATGCACCCGGGCTTTTTATTGCATATGGAATTACTTTTCTGGCCTTGGCATATAGGCGTAAACATCACTCATGGTTTGAGACTGTTTTATGCCTTTGCTTTCTAGCCCATCCAGTACACTGTAAACAAAATTAGGGCCGCCACAAATAACGACATGTAAGTTGTTTAGAGTTGGGAATTGCTGCTCGATTAGCGATTCAACGGTTTCGTTTGTATAAAACTCGCAATCAGGGGATTCTGGCGTCATGGCTCGGTAATGAAGTTTATTGTCATCGGCCCACTGCTGAGCCAATTCTGAATAAAAGCCTTCACCGTCTCGATTGATCCAGTACAAATAAATAGCGCTGTGCTGATGTTTGAACTGTTCTTCAATCATGGCCTTTGCTTGAGAAAAGCCTGTGCCAGCCACAATAAAAATCAGCGGGTCGTGTAAGTTGTCTTCAATTTTATTTGGTTTTAGCCAAACGTCCCCTCTGGGTAATCTGGCACGCACAGTGGGCGCTGATCGCAGGCTGGTGAGAATACTTTGATTGGCGGTGTGATCTTTGTCGGCGCCAATGTGTAATTGTATTTCACGTCCACCGGGGGCGCTAGCAATGGTAAACGGATAAGCGTTGTCATCAATGAGCAGTTCTAGATATTGGCCAGCATGAAAATCTGGATGCTTACCAGCCGGTGCCAATAGCTCAACAATGAATACATCACCGCTTTGCTCAGTAATGTCTTTCACTTGAAAGGCTAAATGTTGTAACGGGATTTCCCCTGGGGCTAGCACCTTTTTTTGCTCCAAAATTAACTCACTTTTTGCTTTGCTGACACAAGGCAGCATAGGATTTACATCTGCATCACTGGCATTAAACTGCCCTTGCGGGGTATCAATTAAACCAGCTACAAGCGTCGCTCTGCAAACTTCGCAAATGCCGTTATCACAGCTTTTAAGCATCTTAATGCCCACTTTGGCAGCGGCGTCTAAAATGCTTTCATCTTCATCCGCTTCAAACACAAGGCCTTTGGGCTGGATGGTAATTCGGTGCTTCATATTAACAATAGCACTTATTATTGATCGCCTGATGATGGCATGTCATCTAAGATGCCAAGCTCATCCCATAGGCCGTCCACTTTTTCTTTTACATCTTTATCCATGATGATGGTTTCACCCCACTCCCGGTCCGTTTCACCAGGCCATTTATTGGTCGCATCCAATCCCATTTTACTGCCTAAACCTGATACAGGTGAGGCAAAATCCAAATAATCGATGGGGGTATTCTCAATCAAAGTGGTATCACGTGCTGGGTCCATGCGGGTGGTAATGGCCCATATCACGTCATTCCAATCTCGTGCGTTTACATCGTCATCGGTGACAATCACAAACTTGGTGTACATGAACTGGCGTAGGAACGACCAAACGCCCAGCATTACCCGTTTAGCATGACCAGGATATTGTTTTTTCATGGTCACCACCGCCATGCGGTAGCTGCACCCTTCAGGTGGTAAATAGAAGTCGGTAATTTCAGGAAACTGCTTGCGTAGAATCGGCACAAATACTTCGTTTAATGCCACGCCTAAAATAGCGGGTTCATCCGGTGGGCGGCCTGTGTATGTGCTGTGATAAATCGGGTCTTTTCTATGAGTGATGCGTTCTACTGTCATCACTGGGAACTGGTCCACTTCGTTGTAATAACCAGTATGGTCCCCAAACGGCCCTTCGTCAGCCATGTCATCTGGGTAGATGTGGCCCTCTAAAACAATTTCGGCACTGGCAGGTACTTGTAAGTCATTGCCAATGCATTGAATCAATTCAGTTTTGCTGCCGCGTAATAATCCGGCAAATGCGTATTCAGATAAGGTATCCGGAACTGGGGTGACAGCACCCAAAATGGTGGCAGGGTCAGCGCCTAATGCCACAGCAACTGGGTACGGCTTGCCGGGGTTTTGTTGTTGGAACTCGCGGAAATCTAATGCGCCGCCGCGGTGGCTCAACCAGCGCATAATCACGCGGTTTTTACCGATTACTTGTTGGCGATAAATTCCAAGGTTCTGGCGTTCTTTGTTTGGACCGCGGGTAATCACCAAGGGCCAAGTAATTAATGGGCCGGCATCACCGGGCCAGCAGGTTTGAACAGGAATAGTAGAAAGATCCACGTCGTCCCCTTCAATCACCACATCCTGACACGGGGCCTTTTTAACCACTTTAGGGCCCATGTTTAATACTTGTTTAAATACAGGCAGCTTTTCCCAAGCGTCTTTAAGGCCTTTTGGTGGTTCTGGCTCTTTTAGGTATGCCAGTAATTCTCCCACTTCGCGCAACGCTTCAACAGAGGATTCACCCATGCCCATGGCCACACGTTCAGGAGTGCCAAACAAGTTAGCCAGCACCGGCATGTCGTAACCAATTGGGTTTTCAAATAACAAGGCTGGGCCGCCCGCTCGCAAGGTGCGGTCAGCAATTTCAGTCATTTCTAGGTTTGGACTAACGGGATGAGTAATGCGTTTTAACTCACCTTGTTTTTCCAGCTGCGAAATGAAATCTCGCAAATCCTTGTATTTCATGTGCTTTTCTTATCTTTCTAATACAGAAAAAGCAGTCAAAGACTGCTTTATAAAAGAGGTGGTTAAGAGCGAAGCCCGCTCTTAGCCCTTCATGGTTATGAAAAACTCTTCGTTCGTTTTGGTTTGCTTCAAACGATCAATCATAAACTCAATGGCTTGTAGATCTTCCATTTCAGCAATGATGCGGCGAAGAATCCATAAACGCTGAAGCTCGGCTTCAGGCATCATTTGGTCTTCACGGCGTGTACCCGACTTACGAATATTAATAGCAGGGTAAATACGTTTTTCAGCAGCTTTACGATCAAGGTGTAACTCTTGGT
>CAJXIT010000127.1 GCA_913054055.1 uncultured Thalassolituus sp. | reverse complement strand
ACCTATAAAAGTGATATGATGTGGATCGCACGATACATTAATGTTTTGCCTGAGACTTTTGCCTGACCGGCATAGCTTAAGTGTGCTATGGTGTGCCCACTATAATAGGCCTGCTGGCCAAAAAAATGCCATAGCTTGGGGATTACCACAATGAAAAAAATAACGTTAGGGCTGGTACTTGCCCTAAGTTCTGCCAGTATCATGGCCAAATCGTTTATCGGAATGGGTTCGTTTCAAAGTGAATTTGCCGGCAGTGAATATGATCGCAGTTATGAATCTGATGTAAATGAAATACGTCAAATTAACTTTGGTTACAACGACAAAGAATTACTTGAAGTCTTTGGTGGGGTAAATGTTGACGAAGATAATGAAATTCGTGACTTTGCTTTAGGTTTTGTATTAGAGGATACAATTATTCGCCTAGAGCGAGGCAAGATCAGCGGCACGATTGTTGATGAAGAGGGCCCAATATTGGGAACATTTGACAATGACTACTTTCGACTCGATGTTTTAGACCAAAATATCGGGGTGGAAAAAATGCAATTGGGTGTTGGCGTGCAAAAATATGCCGTGCCACATTTATTTGAATATAACGATGGTAGCATTCAGGGAGAAATGTTGCAGGATGATGCACTCTCTTTCACATCTGTTGGTCTGGGTATATATTATGACCCTATTTATCAATATTTGATGAGTGATCATATAGGCTTTAAAAGTGATTGGTATTTCTCAACTTCAGCTTTAGCCATATCACTGGCTTATGTGAAAAACTCAGACTCTGAAGATTTGGTGTCCCGTAATATGAACGGACAAAGTTGGTTGATGTGGGGTAACTCAGGTACATACGAACTTGGTTGGTTATGGGGGTATCAAACCCCGTTTATATCCGTTGCGGCTAATGTGGGATATCACATAAGAGCAAATACATTTATGAATTTAAACCCGCTAGAAATGTTTGCGTTTGAGGCAGATGAAGGGGATATTAATTTGAGTATGGCGCAGACTTTTTTACACGGTATCGTGGCTGCGGTTAGTGTGTCTTTTTAATTTTTTTTAGAAATCTCTCTTAAATGATAGAAAGCCGTTTCTTCCTTTGAATAAACGGCTTTTTCATTAATACAAAGTGTGTTTTTGATTGGCCAGGAAAACCCTGTTTATTTTTATCAAAGCCTAAATAATGACCCATGCATATTGCGAATAAAGTCAGAGAAGCCATTGAAGACATGTTCAAACCCAACAGAAAATATGTACGCAGCATGGTGTGTTTATCCGAGCTAAGGGATGCAGCGTATTACCAAAGAGACTTGTTAGCAGAAGAACAACCGGACCGATTCATGAAGTTAATGGCAGTACTGGATGAATTAAACAAACATAATAATGATCAAGTGTTCATTGCATCCACCGGCATTAAAACTAACTGGGCCATGGGCCATGGCCCGTGGCCCGTGGCATGAAATCCCCCAATTACACAACCTGCCGAAGGTGAAGTGTTGAGTGCTAGTGATTAGAAATAAAAACAGTTGATTTTTCATGTGCACTAATTTCCATCTATGATGGAGTAGTTAGGCTGCCCAAATTAGGATAAGGATAAAACATGAATTGGATTTCAGAATTACCAAATATCAATTACATGGCCGTAGCGGTTGCTTCAATTGCGAGCTATATACTTGGCTTTACTTGGTACCATTGGGCGGTTTTTGGTGAAGAATGGGCCAAAGCCTTAAGCATCACAAAAGAGCAGGCAGACAATACTGAAGGCCTTGGTGGTGCGTTTGCTATTTCTTTAATCTCAGGCTTTGTAAAAACCGTGTGTATTGCCTTACTTATGGCAGCAATGAATATAACCGGTATTTTAAATGGCGCATTTTTTGGGGCGTTGGTCGCTGCGGTATTCATTATTACATCACTGGGTTATTACAATGGTTTTGCACGAGTACCTTTGAAGTTAACAGTCATTAATTCAGCTCATAGCTTGGTGGAGCTGATGTTGATTGCAGCCATTATCGGTGCGCTTTCTTGAGGATAGCTAATAAGTAAGGTGGGTTGATGAATATATGTATCGCTGTTTTAAGCGGCAACAAGAAAGCCTGATGAAAAAATAGGTTTTTTATTTCTAGCTTTATCTAACTAAAACTATCCACTTTATAGATACCAGATAGTTCGTCCCTCAATTCTGGTATGACGGAATAGCTAGAATGGAAGTCTATTAATATAGCGGTTACTTTATCGCGCAGGGGCTGCGCTCGTACGAGGCCAACCCTTTGGCCGATTTTTATCAGGCTTGAACAGCATCAAGTAAATATATTCGTCATACTCGCGAATGCGGGTATCCATTTGGCAAGTTTATCAATGGATACCAGATAGTTCCCTAAGCAAGCTTAGGACAAGCTACCTCACTTCTGGTTTGACGAAAATGCTGTGAAATATCCTTATTTCTGCTTCTCAATCAATCCATTCTGATAAACAAAATACAGCATAGGTATCAGTACCAAAGTAAAAATGGTACTGATCAAAATCCCAAAGATTAAGCTGATGGCTAGGCCATTGAAGATAGGGTCGTCTAAGATAAAAAACGCACCTGTCATGGCGGCCACACCGGTTAGCATAATGGGTTTGGTGCGCACGGCGGCGCTGTTGATGGCGGCTTCTACCAGATCAACCCCTTTGGCCAGTTCTTGGTTGATGAAGTCTACTAATAATATGGAGTTTCGTACGATGATGCCTGCCAAGGCGATCATGCCGATCATACTGGTGGCAGTGAACTGTGCGCCAAATAACGCATGGCCCGGCATGACTCCGATAATGGTCAGTGGAATAGGGGCCATGATGATCAGTGGCACTAGGTAGCTTTTAAATTGGGCCACCACCAATAAGTAAATTAAAATCATGCCCACACCGTAGGCGATGCCCATGTCGCGAAACGTTTCATAGGTGATTTGCCATTCGCCATCCCATTTTATGCTGGGTTTATTAGTCACTTCTGGCTGGCTAATAAAATATTGCTCGGGTGCAAACCCTTCGCCAGCTGCTTTGTTATCGTCCATGGTGAATGACATGTTAAACAAACCGTACAGTGGGCTGTCTAAATCACCGGCCATGTCGGCGTTCACAAATACCACGGGTAATAGATTTTTGTGGTAAATGGTTTTATCAATCACGGTTTTTTCTACGGTGATTAATTCCGACAGAGGGATTAATTGCCCCTGCATATTACGTACGCTTAATTGCATCACGGATTGCCAGTCAGCCTTGTTGGCTTCAGAAAATTCTAAGCGAATAGGGGTGGCGTATTTTTGTGATGAGCTATGAATAAAGCTCACATCGCTGCCTGCAATGGCGGTATCAATGGCGCTGACGATACTGGCATAGGGTACTTGGTTGATGGCGGCTTTTTGGCGATCAATTTTGGCTAACCATTTTTCTTGCTCGGCTTCGATGGAGTCATCAATGTCTACAATGTTATCTGTGCTTTCATATAAGTTACGCAGTTGCTTAGCGGTTTCAATTTGCTTGTCGTAATTTGAACCGTACACTTCAGCCACAATGGGTGACATCACTGGCGGGCCAGGGGGCACTTCGATCACTTTCACATTGGCTTGATACTGCTTGCCAATTTCTTGCAGTTCATCACGCATGCCGGCAGCTATTTCATGACTTTGCTGATCACGTTCAGATTTGTCCACAAGGTTTACTTGAATGTCCCCCATGTTTGGCTGTTCACGCAAGTAGTATTGACGCACTAACCCATTAAAGTTAATGGGGGCGTTAATGCCAGCGTACATTTGAAAGTCTTTTACGGTGTTTTGGGTTTTTAAATAATCTCCCAAGTTTTCCAATACCGCTAAAGTTTCTTCCATTGGGGTGCCTTCTGGCATGTCTACCACAATTTGGAATTCAGACTTGTTATCAAATGGCAGCATTTTTAAAACCACTAGCTTCATTACTGGAAGTGACACTGCAAGTAGCATCACACCAATCACAAATCCCAGCATTTTAAGGCGGTTCTTTTTGGCGTGATCACCTTGAATTAATGGGCGCACTAAGCGGTTAAACAGTTTGTAGATTTTTGTATGCTTATGAGCACTTTCATCCATTTCTACATTATGCTCTGCACCTGAATCAGAAGCAGATTGATCATGGTCGAATTGCTTGCTTAATAATTTATACGACAACCAAGGGGTCACGATAAACGCAATGGCCAATGAAATTAACATACCAGTGCTGGCGTTAATTGGAATAGGGCTCATGTATGGGCCCATTAGCCCTGATACAAATGCCATTGGCATAAGTGCTGCGATGACCGTGAAGGTGGCCAGAATCGTTGGGCCGCCCACTTCGTCTACAGCTTTTGGAATCACATCTAAAATATGTTGTTTGCTTTTGTGCAGGTGGCGGTGAATGTTTTCCACCACCACAATGGCGTCATCCACCAAAATACCGATTGAAAAAATCAAAGCAAATAATGAAATACGGTTTAAAGTAAAGCCCCAAGCCCAGCTGGCAAATAAGGTGATGGCCAGTGTGATAAAAATGGCGCCGCCAACGATCACGGCTTCACGCCAGCTCATGGTGGCCAGCACAAGAAGCACAACTGCTGCGGTGGCAAACAGTAGCTTGGCAATCAGTTGATCACTTTTTTGCTTGGCGGTATCGCCGTAATTTCGGGTCACGTCCACATGAATGTTATCAGGGATAGACACATTTTGAAGTTGGGCCAAACGTTTTTCAATGCTGCTGGTAATATCAAATGCGTTTTTACCCGGTTGCTTGGCAATGGCAATGGTCACAGCGGGTTTGGATTGGCTCATCTCTTTGCTGTAGTGAAATACTTGCGCGCTGGGCACATCCGCCATGTATTGAATGTCAGCCACATCGGCTAAATAGACAGGGCTGCTGATGCCGTTTGATGATTGGCTTAGGCCCACAATTAACTGTGAGATTTCTTTGGCGCTTGTTAAAAAGTCACCGGCTTGCACCTGAATGGCTTGGTTGTTATTTACAATGTCACGGGCAGGGGAAGCCATGTTATTGCTTAATAAGGTATTGCGAATGTCATCAATGGCAATGCCGTAGGCATTTAAGCGAATGGGATCCAGTTTCACATTCACAATGTTTCTGTGTTCACCTTGAGTATAAATATCACGGGTGCCATCAATGCGTTTTAGTTCTACTTCTAATAAATGTGCTACTTGTGTCAGTTGTTGCTGAGTCACGTCATGATCATCTGACCATAATGTCAGTGACATGATGGGCACATCATCAATCCCTTGAGGTTTAACCAAAGGCTGGCTGGCACCCAGATGTTGAGGCAACCAGTCACCGTGAGAATAAATTTGGTTGTACAAATTTAAAATCACTTCTTCGCGCGGTAGGCCCACTTCAAACGCCACGGTTAATACCGACATACCGGGTTTACTCACGCTGTAAATGTCGTCTACGCCCGCAATTTCACTGAGCACTTGTTCAGCTGGAATACTGATGAGACTTTCCACTTCTTTAGCGGATGCACCTGGAAAGGCAATAAATACATTGGCAAAGGTCACATCAATTTGTGGTTCTTCTTCTTTAGGTGTCACGGCAATGGCAAAAAAGCCCAGTAATAAACCTAATATGGCCAACAGGGGGGTGATGGCATTGTTTTGAAAGGTTTTGGCAACGGTGCCACTGAACCCAAGCTTTGCTGGTGAGTGATTTTCAGTAGAAGACATTATTTAATCTCCTGCTTTTCCATTTGTGCGTAAGCGTCTGTGGCGATTTTTTCGCCGTTGCGCAAGCCCGCTAAAATACTCACCTGATCACCAATGGTTTCACCCACGCGCACTTGGCGTAATTTAAAACCGTTTTGGGTGTTTACATACACACTGCTTAATTCATTTTGTTGCATCACAGCGGTGGTCGGTACACGCAGGGCCACTTTTTCACCCATGGGCACATTCAGTTTTACCCACATGCCTGGAAATAATTTGCTGCCTTCGGCGTTAATGTCTACACGTACTTTAAAGCTGTGGCTGTTAGCATCGGCGTAAGGGAATACGGTGACTTTTTCAGCTTTGATGGTTTTGGTTTGGCCATTCGTAGCGGGCACAACTACTTGGAAATTTTCTTTGTCACTAATGTTAGGTGCAAAGCGCTGTGGAATATCGGCTACAGCACGTAACTTAGCTAATGATAAGCCCACCATTAAAGGGGTGCCTGGGTTTACACTTTCGCCCACTTCCACTAAGCGACTTTTTACAATGCCTGAATAAGGCGCACGAATTTGTGTGTAGGAAAGTTGTTCTTTGGCTTGCTTCAATAACGCTTTAGATGCGATCACCGCAGCGGCCGCCGATTGGCTATTGGCTTTTATGGTATCGAACTGGCCTTTAGAAATCGAACCTTGTTTATATAAAGGTTTGCTTTGCTCTAATTTAGATTGGGCATCTGTGTTGTTGGCTTTGGCTTGAGTTAAGCCTGCTTGGGCTTGTTCAACCGCTGCACGTTGTTGCTTGTCACGCAATTGAATGATGATGTCACCTTGCGCCACATAATCATTTACGTCTACGTTAATGGCTTGAATGCGGCCACTGGTTTGCGCGCTTAGGGTGCTTTCGTTCACTGCTTCCATTTTCGCTTCTAGGGCATACCAGTTGGCATAGGCTTGGCTTTGGGCGGTAAACAGGGTTTCAGCTGAAGCGGTGTTAAAGCTGGCCAGAGCCATTATACCAATCAGGCTGGCTCCCAGTTGTTTAGCGTGTTTCAGTGATAGGGATAACAGGCCCTGCATTGTGGTTTGCGTTACTGATGAAGTCATGATGTCTCCTAGCCTCTAGCCTGTTTCAGCCCTGAATTGTATCTACTGATTAGTGTAGAACACTGGGCTTCAATTGGTGGTCTAAAGGCTAAATTAGTAATTTCTAATATAAGTTATTGCTAATATATAGGTTTGAATGGGGTTTTTCAAGTGCTGCCCTTCCATAAGCTTGGGGTGAATGGGTTGGCTGCCAATATCATTTTGTGTGAGGTTGCCCCTGCGGCCGATAAAAGCGGGACACAAATTTATTTTTTAGCAGCCCAGCATTCAACCGATTATTACAAATATCATAAAACTGTAAGTGACACGTCACATAACATTTATGTATCTGTCATTTTTCTCGACTACTTTAAGCGCCAGGAAATAACTCCTAACATAATAAAGAGAGAGAAATTATGGTATTTCTTCGTAAACCTTTGCTAAGTGCAATGATGCTTGCAACCTTGGGGATGTTAACGGCTTGCGGTAGCGATGACGGTAACGATGGTATTTCTGGTCGCGACGGTACTGAAGGCGCACAAGGTATTCCAGGTGTTGATGGTGCAACTGGTGCTAACGGAACAAACGGTGAAGATGGTGCTGATGGCGTAGATGCATCTACAAATATGGCGGCAGGCCTAACACGTTTAGCAACGGTTCCGGCAGGTGCTGAAGTAACTGGCGCGTTCATTACTGAAGATGGTGATTTATTCTTCAACTTACAGCATCCATCTGATGCAAACGTTGAAGAAGATGCAGACGGTGTTGTACTAAATAAAGGTACCGTAGGTGTGCTTAAAGGTTTAAATATTAATAACCTTCCAAAAAATCTAATTTCTTCTCCTGTGCCTAAGTCTGACAAAGAACGTCAAACAGTGATGAGTGCATATGGTGAATACCAAGTGATTGCACAATCAGGTGATACGTTTGCAGGTGCAATTCCAAATGGCCTTGGCATGATTATGGATAAAGACGGTTCAGCTGAAGTGAATACAAATGGCTGGCCTGACTTTAACGGTTATGTGCCAACAGGTGCAAATGAAGGTTACTTGTTCACAAACTGGGAATCGGTTCCTGGTGGCATGAGCCGTTTAAAATTAACAAAATCTGAAAGTGGTTGGTCAGTAGATGATGCCATGATGTTAGATTTTGGTAACTGGGGCACAGTTGCAAACTGCTTCGGTTCTGTTTCTCCTTGGGGTACGCCATTAACATCAGAAGAGTGGGGCAACTTCGGTGACTCAACTCACCTTTGGGATGACGCAAGTGCTAACGATTCTTATGGAAATCGTGATGCGTTTGACGCGTACATTGATCCAACAGGTGCAACTTCTTACGTTCCAAATACATATCGTTATCACTACATTGTTGAAATAACGGATCCAACAGCTGCGGCACCGGTTCCAGTGAAGCGCTATGCTATGGGTCGTTTTGAGCATGAAAATTCAATTGTGATGCCTGACCGTAAAACGGTTTATTTATCACAGGATGATACTAACGGTGTGCTATTTAAATTTGTTGCTGATACAGCTGAAGATTTAAGTGTTGGTACTTTATACGCAGCTAAATTAACACAAGACATGGGTAGCAGTGAACCTCTAACAACGGGGTTCGACATTACTTGGATTGAATTAGCCAGCGGTGATCAAGCGACCATTGAAACTTGGATTGCTGAATACGATACCGTTGAATATCACAATGGCGGCAATACTAGCTACTTAACTGATGCCGATGCTGCAGTTTGGGCGGCTGGTGGAGCTAACTACCCAACGGTTGCAACGGGTGGTGGTAAAGTAACGGCCGAACGTGCAATGGATGATCGTATTGCTTTCCTTGAATCTCGTAAAGCGGCTCGTGCAAAAGGTGCGACAGCTGAATGGCGCAAGTTTGAAGGCATCTACATCAACCAAAAACGTGCTGAAGAAGCGGTGGAAGGTACAGACTTAGTGGCTGGTGAAACCGTAACAGATGCTTATGTTTACTTTGCAATTGCAGACATGGATAAAGGCATGATTGATGATGCTGGCGATATTCAACTTTCTGCACGTGTTAAAGATTGTGGTGGTGTATACCGTATGAAGTTAAACGCAGGTTACGATGTTGATCGTATTGAACCAGTTGTGATGGGTTCTACTTACCGTTCATCATTAGACGGCGCGCAGCGCTGTGATGTTAACGGTTTATCTCAACCTGATAATGTTGTGGTAATGGATGATGGTCGAATTCTTTTAGGGGAAGACGGTTTCCAAGAAAACAACACACTTTGGTTATATGAGCCATCAGACAAGTAAGTCTTAGCTCAATAAAATAGGGAGGCACTCAGCCTCCTTTTGTGTTTGTAACAATAACGAGATATTTATGAAGCGTTTATTACCAATAATCCTCATCGGCCTATTGCAAGGCTGTTTTGAGAAGCCTACTG
>CAJXIT010000126.1 GCA_913054055.1 uncultured Thalassolituus sp. | reverse complement strand
CAGCCACCACAGTTTGATACGACTTAACCGTATCCATAGTGCTGATCAGGGTTTGATAAGGTAAATCTTTTGCCGATAAAATCACGGCATCTTTTTTATCACTGACTTTGTCTTTTAAGCTACGCAATACTTGGGACAATGTATAGAAGTCGTGACTTTTTACCTGCTTACCGTTATCCGCCGTTTTATCCACCATAGGAATATCTTTCACTAACGAACCCGCTGGGAAAAATACTTGCAGCTTGTCTTTACGTACGACCACTTCAAGCTGTGATTGACTTAGATCTGCTGCACTGCTGCCGCCACTCAGTTCAGGAAGATTAATTTCCATCACGGTAATTTTGGTAAACGTCATGCTCATCAACAACACGGGAACCAGAACAATCATTAAGTTCATGAAGCTGGTCACGTCGATATCGGCATCATCCGTATTCTGACGTTTTATTTTAAAACTCATAACCAGTACCTGCTTTTAAATTCATTTATCAAGCGTTACTTGTTATCTTTTGGAATGCCAGCTTCAATGGCACGGTTTAATGTCATGACGTTTAAAAATTTCACACCAGCCATTTCTATGCTGCCAATGATTGAATTAGTACGATTAGATAAAATTGCATGACTAATCAATAAGGGAATTGCAGCAATCAATCCAAAGGCTGTGGTATTCATGGCAACCGAGATAGACAAAGACAGCAACTTTGATTTCTCAGCAGGGTCAGCATTTGCAACCGCAGTAAACGCCGCGATCAAACCAATAATGGTACCCAGCAGTCCCAATAAAGTAGCTACGTTGGCCAATACCGCTAGATAACCGGTGCGCTCTTCTAAACGTGGCACCGCTTCCATCATGCCTTCACTCATGGCCTGTTCAACATCCGCACGCTGCTTAGTGACACGCATCATATCTAAACCACAGCCAATCATTCTTGAAACGGGTGCGTCATTATCACGGGTAAACAAGGTCATTTTGTCGTGATCATCCGTTCTTAATAGTGGCAAGAAATCATCAAAAGCTTTTAAATTACGCGCCTTTTCACGATTCAGAAAACGCCAGCGCTCAATGGTGATCGCTACGCCAATGGCTAATACCAATGCAATGGGGTAAATAAACAAACCACCATCTTGAAAAAACTTTGCTATTCCTGAGAAAAAATCCATCACTATCACCCTTGAATCACAGCAAACTAGCTGCTTAAAAAATTAAAATTGAGTAAGACCTGAAGACACTAACCTAAGGCTAGTTTTTACCTTCAAGGTTAAGTTCGTCATAAATTCGCATAGACCTAAGCATCACGTCTCGGTCTACCGCATCTATGCTCTTTTCGTATTTGTCTTCTTGCTTTTGTTCCAATCCAGCAGCACTGCTGTTAGGACCTTGCCACGGCATAAAATAACTCACAGCCGGCTGTTCTTTATCACCCACAAAATGGCTTTCTAATTTAATTGGCTCATCATCTGCACTAAAAGCATAAGCTGGCAGCAGTAAAACCAAAAGCAGTGCGCTTACAAAATTTGTATTTCTCATTATTTTGCCCCGCCATTTTCTGAAGCCACTGGTTTTGTATCAGCGGCTTTATCTAAAACGAAACTGGTTTGAATGCCTGTTCTAGACTTCACCTCTTCAAACCAAGCTAGCGCCTGTTTGTTTTTATAATCCGTTAAGTACAAATAGGCTTCCATATGCATCTGAGCTTTTTCTGCCTGATTCAGATACACATCATATAAAATGCCTAAATTCAAATGAGCTTCTGGAAAATCCGGCCACAAATCTAAAGCCAGTGCCAATGTATTTTGAGCCACGTGAAACTCACCCATTAAACGCTGAGCCTTTGCCAGAGCCGCGTATGCATTAATATTTTGATCATTAATTTCAATGGCTTTCTTATAATGAGACTCGGCTAAACTGTATTTTTTCTCTTCTACAGCAATGTCTCCTAACATGGCCCAAGGGCCTGATAGTGAGTCATCTTTCTGTGTGATCACCTTCAGCTTTTGCTTAGCCACAGTCAGTTTACCTTTACGTTTCGCTTTTTTAGCTTCAATGAATAACAACACAGAACCTTTATTCACTTTACTGCGCTTAGCCAAATAAGGATTTTCACTGGCTTCATATGGCAGCTCTTTTCCTTCTTCTACGGTTTTTGTCGGCATGTATTGCGCTGTTGGCATAAGGGCCACTTTTTCGCCAGCTGCTGGTAACTGCATCTTGCTTGAGCAGCCACTCAATAGCAGCATTGCACTTAAACTCGCCCCAATAATTATTTGATTAACGAATTTCATCACCGTACCTCGCTACTTCTTCAATTTTACCAAAACGCGCTGGTGATAATGTTTGCATCGCGTCAAAACTCTGAGAGATCCATTCGTTAAAGTATCCTTGCCAGCTTAGTTGGATATTATTCTGATGAATATCCGCTGCTAGATCAGAAAATGGCTGCCCTTGCTGCACCATAATATCTTGATACATTTTAGTGTCCGCCTGTGACATGCCTTTTGGTACAGGTGCAGATTTTAGCTCATTGCCAAAACGTGCATACAAGTCAGCGGTTTTATAAGTCGCTTGAGTTACAAACTCTAAAATGCCATAAGCGGAAGCCATTTCGTAGCGAGTGGTGGCATCTTTAATGTAATTGTTTTTCTTTTGCATACTGCTCTCGATAGGCAAACGCAGTTTTCGACAATTAAACTCCCAAGCAAAATAATCCCCATACTTGGTATTTGCCCAAGCGCCTAAATATCGACTTCGCTCAGTTCGGTCACTGCCGCCTTTTTTATCGCCATCAATGATGCGACGCAGCCAGAACAAATGGCGCGTACGATCTTTTTTCTTTAAATATAGGTCGGCTAGGTGATAACGGGCTTCCATTCGGTTATCAAACGGCTTTTCATACTTATGAGCATAATCTCGGTAGTACTCGATGGCTTTATTAGGCTTGCCAATTTTCTCTTGCAAGCCGGCAGAAATAAACAAGGCCTCTTGTTTGACCTTTGCATCTGGGTCGAATTTAAATAGCGCCTCATAAGCTGATGCTGCTTTTTTCCACTGCTTGCTTTGCTCATATGCAATTGCAAGTTTACGTGGAAACTCTACTGATAATTTATGTTTAGGGAATTTTGATTTAAGTTCATTCAGCTCTTTAATAGCCACTTTCCATTGCTTATCAGATAACAACAATGAAACTGCATCGTACTGAGCCAAGATTCGAATATTGGATTTTGGTGCCAGCTTTTTAAGACTCAACAACTCTTTAATCACTTTAGATGTGGCTAGCTGTTGCTGTTTTGCCTTATCTTCACCTTCAACGGTAGCCGCTTTGGCTTTCATTACTTCTGCTTTTTTATATACGGATGCAGCGATCTGGTTACTGATTTCAACATAATTAGTGGACTTTTTAGTCGTTAATTTGCGCTGAGCCAGATAATTATTTTGCGCTAATTGGAACTCACCCTTTTGGAAATATGAGTGAGCCAATATGCCATAAGCCGTTTGCTTTAAGCTCTTATTCAGCTTAGGCGTTGTTTTAATTAAGTTACTGGCCACACTAATCGCACGATCATATTCATTAAGCGCAAATAAGGCTTGCGCTGCATTGGTCAATACGGCTATCGCTCGCTTGTCTTTATGGAACACTTCTGAAAACTTCAGCATGGCATCCACAGATTTAGCCTGCCATAACTTCAATGTTTCTTGCTTGGCCTTCTGAGCCTTCAGAACTTCCGTGTGCTTATTAAAAGAGATTATGCTGGCATAAGCCGCTTTATTGGCCTGTTTATATGACGCTTTTTTAAATTTCTCATTACCATAAGCAATCACGCTGTAATCATTAGCCGCTAAAGAAAACTGCTTGTTTTCAAAGTGTGCATCGGCTTTTTTATACATCAAACCTGCAACCGCTGTATCTGTTGGAAAGGTATTAATGAATTGTCCGTAATAGCCAGTGGCTTTCGAAAAAGAACTCACCGCCAATTCTTTTAAGTGCTTTTCTTTGGTTTTAGCAAACTGCTTAATAGATTGCTGCCCCTGAGCATGAAAATGCTGGGCAAGCTCTACATAATAGGTATGCAGTGTTTTGTACACTTTCACTTGTTGATCAGGATAGGTTTTAAGGTATTTTGAGCTTGGTCCGTAAAATTCAACAAAGTTTTCTTTTTCAGATAGTACAAGCTTTGGAAATGCACCCTTTACATAAGCGGCAATCAACTTACTATGAAAATCACTGGCTCGCTGATCCAATGGATTGGCTAAAATGTACTCACGGTAAGTCACCGCACTGTCATCATAACGGGCTTTTTCTAAATAAAATTGTGCTAGCTCATCGTATATGCGCCATACATAGCTTTTACCCTCTATGGCAGACACATCCTGAATCGCTTTGGCGCCGCCTAAACTAACCAACGATAAACTCATGCTGTGTAAAGCATCTTTTATTAAATGCTGTTCCGCTTTAGTTAATGCACGACCTGTTTTTTCCGCCGTAAAAATTTCATCAACCACAATGGCTAAATGATCAAGTGCCTTGTTGTAATTACCTTGCTTGTATAGCGACCAGGCCAACATGTAATGGGCATTTAATACTAACTTGCCAGCATCGGTCTCTACTGTTGAACGATACGCCTCCTCTGCTTTTTTATACCAATTACGAGAGAAATAAATATCCCCTAAACGAAAGTGAGCTTCTGAAATAACGTGAAAATTAGGGTGACGACGCACCAAACGCTCTAACATCTGACGGGCATTATTGGTTTTCCCTTCCATGTCATACGCTTTGGCAAGTTGATACAGCACTTCTGCATTATCAGGACTATTAGGGTATTTTTCTAAAATGTCCACATAACTGGCAATGGCATTGCGATAGTAGCCTTGCTTAGGTGCAAGCTTGGTTTGATTCTCATCCCCTTCTTGCATGTGAACACCGGCAATGCGGCGCTGAATTTGTTCTTTTAAGTACTCATCATCCACAAGGTCTAACAGCTCTTCATATTCACTGCGGACCTGTTGGTGATCTAGATTACTAAAATCCAGTGACGATTCTTCTGCTTCGGTTTGGTCGTCGTCTAAGCCTGCAATGGTGCCTTGAGAACTACATCCAGACAGCAGCAAACTCACAACCGCTCCATAGGCAATGTTACGCATTAACATCATGGACGTGCTCCTGCTTTTTTAATTTTTTCATTTTCAATGTTATTAAGGGTTCGATCGTATAAACGGGCTTTACCCAAACGTGCTTGAGCCCAGTAATAACGCATTCGTTCTTCGTGATTATCTAATTCAGCATTAACAACAATGCGCATCACATTCTCTAATTTCTTGATTAAACTATTCGTATTATTTAGCTTTTTCTTAA
This sequence comes from uncultured Thalassolituus sp., assembly GCA_913054055.1. Classification (GTDB taxonomy): domain Bacteria; phylum Pseudomonadota; class Gammaproteobacteria; order Pseudomonadales; family Oceanobacteraceae; genus Bermanella. The sequence goes on along the minus strand of CAJXIT010000126.1, from coordinate 3,939 downwards.
TACGTTTATGTAACTTGTTAGCCCATCGCACATTTTTTTCGGATTGCCTAAAAGGTTCTTTAATGGCTTTTACTTTCGTCAATTTATCATCTAAAAAATCAAAACTTTTATCCGTGGCTTCAATCAGTGAAACAAAACGGTCTTGTTCTTCCACTTCTAATGTCATGGTATGCAGACGTAAATCACTAATATCGTTTTCTAATTGCGTTTGCTTGGCTTCTGTTTTAGCAATAAAAGACTGAATCATTTTACTGGTTAGGCCTTGCTGGCGGTGCTTAATGATCAGTTGATGCTCAATGGCCTGACGCCCCCAATAACTTAAGTTATTACGAATGGCGTACAAATCTCGCAGCTCTTTAATGACACTATGAAATGGGTTGCTTGACATTAGCTCAACCAAAAATGGTGTTAGCTTAGTGTAATCAATGCTTGGCTCGCTGCCGTACCAATCGGTTTCATCCATCATGGCTTCTAGGTTCACCACAAACTCTTCAGGAATGCGCTGACCTGCTATGACTTTTCGTGCATGGGATATGGAGTCCACACCACTTTTAAATGACTTTTCAGCTAATAAGTATTGTTTTAATGCCGTACGGGTAGCGCCCTTTTGCTCGTACAAGTGGCCCAGCAATACTTTAGCCTCTTGCACTTCTGCAATACTAATAGATCGTTTATTCAATGCTTTTAACGCGGGTATGGCTTTATTGTATTGCTTCAGTTTAATAGCGGTCCAACCATAACTTAATAAAGCTCGGTTACTGTATAAGCCTGTTGTGCGAACATTTTGTAAGTGCCCCCACGCCCCCATCAAATCTTGCTTTTGAATATATAAGTGGGCCAAGGCTTGCTTAGCACGGTCGGCCAATACTAAGAACTCTTCTTTTGGATGCTTTTCACCATAAGCCACCACTTTATTTAAATTCTCTCGGCAGGCTTGCTCTTGACCTGCTTCTAGCTGACTGATGGCTAAGTTAAATAATAAATACGGTTCATAAACACTGCCTTTACCCACAAACTGTAAAGCGCTTTTTGCCGCATCAAAATGCTTATTATTAATATTGATTAACGTGGCTAAGTAATTAAATTCTTCCGCTACTTCTTTTGGCACACTGCCTTGTATACGGGCCAAGTTTCTTGCAGCACTATTTACTTCGCCTTTTTGGTAATACAACTTAGCTAAATAAAACCACGCTTTATTGCGCGATGCTTGCGGCACAGAATCCACCAGCAATTCTTCAAAAATACGCTGGGCTTCATCAGGCAAGCCATACGACAACGTCATTCCCCCTTGTAATAAACGGGCTTCATCGCCGTGGTGTTTAAGTTCATCGGTGGCTTTTGCATATTCATAACCCACCAAAGCCTGGAAATAATCTTGCTGATAGTAATCAAATAAAATACCACCGTATTTTAAATCTTTAACAGCAGCGGCATTGGCAGAGGCATTAAGAAAAAAAGCGAAAAACATCACGCACAAAAACCCACTTAGCTTAGCCATGTGTGTATTTGAAAAAGAATGGTTTGCAGCGAAAAGGGTCATGATAAGCGCTCTACCACTGCTTGATTTCAAAGCGCGGTTCTTGCTTGGCTAAATCATCAATGATGGCCAGTTCTATATACTGACTGCCTTTTCCTTTGGTAAATGTAATTTCGCTGGCACGTTTATAAGGGCGACCATTAGGACCAAGCCCAGTGAAAAATGCACTCATGGTATGAATGCCTTGGTTTAGGTTTGTCATATGTAAACGCTGAATGCCACCACGGGCTAAAGACTGTCGCTGCTTTTCACTGTAAATATGGCTGGCCACTTGCTTGTCATCCAGCTTTAATTTGATGCCTTCTAATGTGAAAAACTGACCAATATCCAAAGAAACAAAGACGGTGGCTTGAGTACTGGTAGGGAATAACAGCTCTTCTTCCATTAAGCGCAGGTCTTTATTCAAGTCCACCACTTCAGATTTCAGCTGCTGAATTTCTTTTGAGAGCTTTTTTACGGTTTGCAAAGCCGCTTGCGCGCCTTTCTGCTTAGCATCTGCGGCAAAGTTAATATTGTTATCTGCTGCAAATGCTTGCTTGATACCCAAGCATAAGAAAATAAGCGCGAACACGCCTAAGTAGACCCAGTGTAAATGTTTGCTTTGTGGTGACGCCATACCGATTTACCAATGCTTGCTGGACTGTGTTTCTGAACTGTATTTTAGTGAACCCATGTACTACGGGCCACCAGAGATGAATAAGTATTCACTAACATAGTCTGTAAATTTTCCGGCATTATGCTTTTTTTGCTCCCAAATTAACTAGCGCGAGTTCAAATTCTGAGGGATTCTTCTAAAAAGATTGGCCGAAATTCCCATATTTTTATGATCCAGCGCACATAAATATTAGGATAGTGAACTGGGTCACACCTACCCAGTGATGCCAATGCAAGATATGAATTTGAATGGGTTTACAATGGCGCTCTGTTTTTAACCCTATTCTGATCTCAAGTAACCGCGTCACGTACCTGAGTTAGTCGAGCTGTATTATGCATAGAATTCCCTCCATCCTGCTGACTTTCAGCACATGGACCACTTTATTACTGCCCTCTTTAGCCTTTAGTTTAGATTTGGGCTTGGACAAGCTCGAATTGCAGTCCAACCCCAATATTGAGGACACCGAGCCCAAAGTTGAGTTAAAGGTCATCGATACCTACCTTGAACTGCACTCAGGTCCAGGCCGTGGCTATCCCATATTTCATGTGATCGAACAAGGGCACACCATTAAAGTACACACCCGTCGCACCAACTGGTTCTATGTCAGCGATCACCGCAATCGTCAGGGCTGGGTAAAACAAGAGGCCTTGGCCAGAACCCTTGCCCCTACTGGCCTGCCTGCAGCATTACCAGATACACAGCACGGTGACTTTTTAGCCCAGCAAGGGCGTGTTGGTTTTAGCATTGGTCGACAAGAAAAAGCAGAAACAGCCACTTTAATGGCAGGGTTTCGTCTGCTCAAATGGGCAGGAATTGAAGTTGAATACGGTGAAGTATTTGGGAAACTCATAGACGGCATATCCTATGGTGGCAATCTAATTGTGGAACCGTTCCAATTATTTGAATACAGCGGTAATTGGTCTTTTACTCCTTTTTTAAGTAAAGGGTTAGGTAAACAAGAATGGAGCTATAAAAGTAAAGGGCAAATCGGCACCACAGGTATACCAATTAACGAATACGAATTTACTGGTATAGGCATCAACTATTACATTGGCTACAGCTTTGTAGTTCGTGGAGAATATAGAAAAATGTATATAGAAGGTGAAAACGATAAGCTAAGCAACAGTGCTTGGCGATTAGGCTTCAGCAGTTTCTTTTAATAGTATATAGCTTTTGTAAAGCGTCATGAGTAGGTAAATATATGCAAGTATTATCATTAGGTTTAGTTTTGATTTTTAGTATGAGCGCATCATTGGCAATAGCTAACGATCATCAAGACGATGGGAATGTACAAATTAACCCCATTATTGTGGTTGAGCCAGACCCAGAGCTACGTGAAGTTTATGAAGCACAAATTGATTCAGAGTTTTTTGAAGTAGGTCTTTATACAGGCATACTATCCATTGAAGACTTTGGAACAGATGTCGTTACAGGGGTAAAAGCTTCATTCCATGCCACTGAAGACTTTTTCTTACAAGCAAACTTTGGCCAAGCTGAAGCAGGATATACAAGCCAAGAAGTCAATTCTGATTTTGCTAATATAATAGTGAATCGAGACTATACATATTATAACTTCTTGCTTGGTTATAATCTTTTTCCCGGCGAGTCATTTATCACTCAGAATCTAACTTTAAACAGTGCTTTTTATGTTGTAGCCGGTGCTGGCAATACTAAGTTTAATAACGATGATCACTTCACTCTTACACTAGGGTCTGGTTATCGAATCATTTTAAAGGACTGGCTAACA
>CAJXIT010000125.1 GCA_913054055.1 uncultured Thalassolituus sp. | reverse complement strand
CCCGAATTCATCTCAGAATTTTATCGCTCACAGGGTAAGCTCTTACGAGGGCAGCCCCTGCCCGATTAATGCTGCAAAGGCGCCCCCAGCTTATTTAAAGCTGGATAATGGTTTGAGTCACTGTATCCGAAGTTTCAATGGTTTTAGCACTGGCTTGGAAATTCCGCTGCGCAATGATCAAACCCACCAGCTCTTCAGATAAATCCACATTCGAATCTTCTAATGCCGATGATCGTAAATTACCGAACGACCCTGTACGAGGTGAACCTACCGTGGGCACACCAGATTCAAATGATTCACCCCATGCTGTATCACCTAACGACACTAAGCCTTCAGGATTTTTGAAGGATGCTAAAGCCACCTGACCAAGTACTTGCGCTTGACCATTGGTAAACCGCGCAAACATAAAACCATCGGTATCAATCTCTAAACCTGTTAATCGGCCTGTGGTATAACCATTTTGATTCACTTCATTCACACTGAACGGGCTACCAAACTGTGTAGAGCCATCCAATACTATTTGAAAGTTTGAATTTGATGCAGGCTCAGTTAATGGCAAGCCCCCTTCTAAAACGTTCAATGATTTTAAACCACCGGTTGGCGAGCCCTCCTCATCCACTGGGTCCCAGTTAGTAATGTATAACTCACCTGTGGCGCTCATATCGTATGTACCATCAGGGTTGAAAAACAATTCAAAACGAGCAGGTGTTGGCTCTAAATTTTCAGGAAAAGATAAGGTGACATCTGGATCGCCCACATCATTACCATCAATTTGAACATACATGGCCCATAAGTTTTCTTCATTCGGTCGACTTGGGTCTAACGGCTCCTTAACAAAAAACTGCGTCATCACATGACTGTTACCCAAACTATCGTAGATGGTTGTTGACGTGGCATGGTTGTAGGTATTTTGATCCGTTGGATCAAAACTATTTAACACATAATCTTCAAATTCAGTTTCGTCTAAAGCCCCCATTACTCCTGAAATAGCAGGCAAAGGTTCCGTTAAGGTGTAACCTTCGTTAAGAATAAATTCTATAGTACCACCTATCACAGCGGCAGTGTCCGCGGTAACTGTGCCTCCCAGCACCACCGGACCTGCATTGGCAGAGCCGTTAATAACAAGACTATCAGTGGAGGTGGGTGAATCGATTTGGATTTTTATATCCCGACCAATACTATTACTGATTATTAAATCACCTGTGGTTTCGTCTATTTCAGCTGAAAACCCAGGTAACGTTGTGGTTTGATAACCATTAATTTCTTCAGCGATTTCAACCAAACTGGTAGAGGTTAATTCTTGGCCATTTAAAAATAGCGTCATGTTGTTACCAGGGTTGTTATACCCTGATAACGGAATGGTGGCCGTTGAGGAAGCGGAGGCCGTGATGCCGGCCTGTCGATTAAAGATACTGGCGATTACATTCGCTTCGTCATCCTCCTCAGTTTCAATAAGCACCTCATTACCATCTGGATCGGTCAAAGTGACAGATTGTGCAGGGTATTCATTCGTTACCCCTTCGATACCCTGTGTAAGCAATGACGTATCGTCTTCATCCACTTGGATCAAGCCATACATTTCATCAGATGTTACATCAGCACCTGTTGCTTGAAAGTCGGACACTGAAATCGTTGACGCTTCACCATCTTGCGTGGCCACAAACTGCAGTTTGTACTCTGGCGGAACAACATTCGGTTCAATTTCTAGCGCCTCAGCACGAATGCCTATGTAGGCATCAGAGTCCAATGAACTGATTTGACGGTTAATGGATGCCGCTAATTGCTGTACGCTTCGGTATTCCTCATCCAAAGAAATAGTTGTGGTACCTGAGCGCCCATCTACATCTGGAGCCGGTACTGTCAGGGTTAATCGGAATGAATTACTTCTATCTATGGTATCGGTACCCAAGAAAACAGACGGGCTATCAAATTGTAATGCCGTTAACGAAGCAGAGTCTGCAGGGGCCACCAAGGCGGTACTAGGGGTTAATGCCACCCCATAGCCAACCCCTACTTCTGTATTGGTAAATACTAACTGGCCACCAACAGCACTGACCTCCACTCGACCCGCTAAACCATTTGCACCAGTTCTTAAATCAATTTCTGTTTGTATCGCAGCTGCCAAGTCATCCAAGGTTGCGTAATTATTAGCTGGAATGGTGATGTTATATGCGGTTGAGTCATCAGCAACCGTAGGCCCTGTTACCTGTAAATTAAATTGATTATTGGCATCAATATCAGCAACACCAGTTGCGGAGCGATTACTTGTAGCATACCCCAAGGTGTTTAGATCTAATAAACCTGGTCCCGGAATTAAAATAATGGTTTCACCTGCTGCATTACCTGCATTTCCCGAAAAGGTAAGTGGATGACCAGCACTCACATCCACCAATCCATTTAATGCCCCACCTGCAATTTGAACTGCAATTTGTGCTCGTGCTTCCTCCATATCGACAGAAGCATCCCCACCCATGGCAGCATTGTCTAATGTGATTGTTTGAGTGGTTGTGGTCCCGGTGACATCCGTCATCTCTACATCAAATATGATGGTATTAGCACCAGAAAAATCTCCAACAAATGTAGCTCCATTTGGAATTGTTGAAGCTAAACTAGCATGGGTACCAGCAACAAAACCGGTCATATTCAATGGAGGTGTGGAAGTGGTTCTAGTCGTTGTAGAGGTTCCTGGGATACTTCGAAAATCAGCTGTTATCGGTGTTGATCCAACAAACAGATTATTGCCAGCAATTCCCGCTGTTGGTGTTTCTGCTGTGGGATCACCAAATAATGTATTCCAGTTCCCGGTAGGGGTCGTAACAGAGAACCCCGTCCCCGTAGTCGCATCATAACCAGATCGCTCAATCACAAGGTTAGTACCTACCACCAAGGGTGTGGCTAAAGGCGATTGTGTGGTTGTTACCGTAAATTCATTATTACCAAATGCCGTGTCCAATTCTGTTTGCAATGCTGAAATAATATTATTCAAATGTTGAGTAGGAGTTGCACCAGCCGTTATGGTCAACGCAGGAACATTAATGACTTGAATGCCGGTTCCATCAAACGGATCAATACTGACTCCAAATGCCCCTGGATCACTCAAAGCAACAACATTAGCCTGAGTAGATAATTCAATACCAGCGACAGTAAACGGTAGTGTTGATCGATTACCCGCAGTGGTTGGCTGAGCATTAGTTGCGTGAATCGTTGCGGTACTATCTGCAATACCTGCATCAGGTGCTGCAATTGCCAAACCTGAACTAGTCATTCTAGAGCCCAATTCTTGCTTCACTAATTCAGATGCGTCTAAGTTTAAAATGGATGACATGCGTGAAGTCAGTGCAGGAGGTTGATTACCAATGACAATTTGCAAATCATCTAAAACACCGTTCACCACACCGTTGCCATTCGCTTCATAACCTTGCAAACGGGCGCCGCTATTGGCCACCACAAAGCCATCTTTATCTAAGCTAAAATAACCGGCGCGCGTATAAGACTCAGATCCATTATCGTTTAAGACAAAAAATCCAGTGCCGTCAATGGCCATGTCCAATGCATTCTCAGTACCACTGATATTACCTTGGCTAAACTCTTGTCGAACATTATCAACCAATACACCACTACCAACAGGCTTGGTGCCTGTGCCTAAAATACTTGACGTGTACACGTCTGCAAATTCTGCACGAGATTCCTTAAAACCTACCGTACTGGCATTGGCCACATTATTACCGGTTACTTCTAAATCGGTTGATGCCGCACGAATACCACTTAACCCAATATTAAACGCCATGATTCACTGCCTCTTTTCAATTCTGTTTTTCACCGATCTCATCGATGAGCTTTAAAAATATTTTTGTTTACTAAAATTTATGATTTGGTCATTGAAGAATTTGTTTCACTTCGCTTAGGGAAGCTTTTGTCCCTCCGGCTAGGTTTAATGTCACTGATGAATTACTTCCAATTGTGACGCTATCTACTCGGCCGCTCATGGCCGTATCTAAACCTTCATTTTTACCATCTATGGATGCAGTCACCACAAATTTGTATTCACCCGCAGGGTAAGGTGCTGCAATCGTATCGCCGTTAGCATCCAATACTGGATTGCCTTCACCATCTCTTAGCACTTCTTGTCGATTCAATTGCGTACGATCTAGGTCGACCAATTCACCATCCATTTCTAAATTCGCGCCATCCCACCTAAATGAAACAGGGCCCTGATCATGTCGACCTAAACTTATGGTTTCTAACGTTTGCCCTGCGCTTGATTGAATCTGAACCGATAAATTTGCTGTGGTGGCGGGAACTTCTGCATAACCCGCAATTAAGTCACCCTCTTGCAAAAAGCCATAATCATTTCCAGGAACCACCACCGACTGCCCAACCATGGAAGACGCTTGCAATGCTTGGCTCGACCGCAATTCACTGGCCATATCAGATACGGTAGAGTTTAAATTTTCGGTGCCTTCTACTTGGCTAAATTGTGCAAGCTGTGCAATAAATTCGGTATTGTCTTGCGGCTCCAAAGGGTTTTGGTTGTTCATTTGAGCAACCAACAATTCCATAAATTCGTTTTTGCCTAGCTCATTGGATTTCGCCTCATCGGCATTCGATGCTTGCGAATACTGGTCTAAAACCGTTTGAGCTGTGCCTGCATTTGTGACATCAGTCATATTCAACTCTCCTTAGTCTATTGGCCCAGTGTTAATGTGCGTTGCAGCATGTGTTTGGCACCGTGGTTTTCAAGAGCCATGACTTCCACATTCATTTGATCACTGCTTTTTTTAAGAAACCTTTTTTTAGTTAGGAGAAATGTATTTTGTATATATTTCATATTAATCTCCTACCCTATTGGCCCAGTGTTAATGTACGTTGCAACATTTGTTTGGCCGTCTTCATGACTTCCACATTCATTTGATAACTTCTTGATGACGACATCATATCGGTCATTTCTTCTACTACATTCACATTTGGATACAGCACGTAACCTTCTTCATCAGCCATAGGGTGATGAGGTTGGAAGCGTTTCTGTAGTGGTGCATCGCTTTCGACAATGCCGGCGATTTTCACCCCGTCGCCCACTTGTGAACGTACGTCTAATTTTCGATTCAACCCATCGACATCGTCCCACTGCTTTTCTAAAACCTGAAACCAAGGTTTACGGGCCTTATAGGTTTCATCAATGCTTGAGCTCACTGTTTCGGCATTGGCAATGTTGGATGCCGTGGTGTTCAATCGAATGGATTGAGCATTCATTCCAGTACCGGCAATATTAAATACGTTTGTTAATGACATTGTTTATTCTCCGGTTCTGTTATTGGCCACTAATGGCATTTTTTAAGCCTTTAAACTTACCGTTTAAAAACTGAAACGATGAGTTATAGCGAAGCGCGTTCTCTGTATAAAAAGACTGCTCCATCTGGCTATCTACGGTGTTGCCATCGATTGAAGGCTGATAAGGATTGCGAAATAGTAAATCGCTTTCTGTATCCACAGTGCCCCGTTGATGCTTTTCACTGGTCACATTCATTTCCAGTGAGCGACGACTCTCCGAGTCCAGCATGGCTTGAAAATCAAAATCACGGGCTTTGAAGTTTGGTGTGTCACTATTCGCAAGGTTGTTGGCTAATACTTCAGCTCGTGCTGCGCGTAGCTGCATGGTTTGAGGATGAATACCCAGCGAATTTTTAAACCCTAATGCCGACATGTGATTTCTACCTATCAATTAATTATCTTAGATAGAGCAACCTGTGTGCCAACACAACTTTTCTATATATATCAAACACTTACAGACAATACTGGACTTTTAAAAGCGGCAATCATTGCCGTTTTTAGGAAAAGCGGAAGCTGAATAATCAAATAGGACTGACCTCTTACGCGCTTACCTCGTAAGCGCTCAATCGGTCGCAGGGGCAACCTCATACAAAATGTAGAAGGTTGCTTACAGGCCACCCTTGCATCAGTATTTGAAAGCTTTATGAATAATGAATTGAGAGTGATTGCCCTCGTACGAGCTTTTATGCCCTTTGGGTGCACTCGTGAGCGCCAATCGGTTGGTCGCAGGGGCAGCCTCATACAAAATGTAGGAGGCTGCTTGCAGGCGACCCTTAAATCAAAATTTAAAGTTCATGAAAAATAATTCGGGCAGAGGTACCCACAATTCGTTTCGAAAACGGGGCATGCTAATGCTCTCGTAAGAGTGTATGGGTTTATGTCTACAATAAAATTTTGAAAGTGAGTGGGGGTGATTACTTTTTGCGGTAAATGATACCAGGGCTGCACTGCACCATTTCGTACAAATTACCTAAATCGCTTAATGCCTCACTAGCACCCAGTAAAAGATAGCCACCGGGCTTTAGCTGACCGTGAATACGGGTCAGTATGTCTTTCTTCAATTCACTTGAGAAATAAATCAAAACATTACGGCAGAATACGATGTCATACTTACCTAGCAATGTATAAGAATGCAGAAGGTTAAGCATGCGATACTGAACACGCTTCGCAATATTAGGGTCTACCTTCCAGCCATCTTCGGTACTTTTAAAGTAACGATCTAATAAATCTTTAGGCATGCCACGGCCTAACGCAAGTTGATCATAAACACCATTTCTAGCTGCTTCTAATGCACTGCTTGAAATATCTGTGGCCATGACTTTTTCTGAATTTATTTTACCAGGGTTAGCCTTTTTGTATTCTTCTAAAATCATACTAATGGAATACGGTTCTTGCCCAGTAGATGAGGCGGCACACCAAATATCAATGCTACTTTGCTTAGCACTGAATTCTGGTAATAGTTTGTCTTGTAAAATTTTAAATGGATGAGAGTCACGAAACCATAATGTTTCATTGGTTGTCATTGCATCAACAACCTGCTCACGCAAGCGAGTGTCCCGATCCATTATTTTCACTAAATCAGATAAAGAGCTAAGCTCTTTTTCTTTCATAATGGATCGTAATCGGCTGGCAACTAAATATTCCTTGTTATCCCCCAGCAGTATGCCGCACACACGCTCAAGAAAATCACGAAACGTCGCAAAATCAGACTTACTAATGTCCATTCATTGAATTCCTAACAATGACATGCATTTATGAACTTGCCTGAAACGCAGCGGTTCGCTCCGAGACTTTAGCAGCCAATACATCAGGGTTAAATTTTGCAATAAAATCATCCGCCCCTACTTTTTGCACCATACTTTCATTAAATACACCGCTTAATGATGTATGCAAAATAATGTGCATGCCTTTCATGTTCGGATCATTCCTTACGGCCGTCGTCAATGTGTAGCCATCCATTTCGGGCATTTCAATATCTGAAATCATCATGGAATAATGATCCGCAGGATTCACCCCTGAAGTCACCATCTCTTGTAAATGTGTCAACGCTTCTCTTCCATCGCACAAAGCTGTCACTTCGACACCTAGCGCCTCTAAACACTTGGTGACTTGCTTACGCGCAATTTTCGAATCATCAGCAATCAATACTTTTGGTATCTCATCGGGTGCATTTTCCCTTGCTGACTCAAGCACATCTTCACTAATGGCTTCTTCCATTGGAGACACTTCAGATAAGATTTTTTCAACATCAATGATCTCAACTAAGCGTTCATCCACTTCGGTGACAGCCGTCAGATAATGTTCTCTACCTGTCCCCTTTGGTGGCGGATGAATCTCTTCCCAGTTCATATTCACAATGCGTTCAACCCCAGAAACTAAAAAGCCCTGAGTCGCCATATTATATTCCGTAATGATCACAAAGCAGGCCTTAGGGTCGCCCACAGAAGGATTAGACGTGGCTAAGCCCATATCCATGATTGGAATCGTGCCAGAACGAATATGTGCCACACCAATCACTACATGATGACTTTTTGGCAAAATGGTTAGGGGTGGGCACTGCAATACTTCTTTCACTTTAAAGACGTTAATGCCATAAACCTGAGGCCCGTTTAAACGGAACAAAAGCAGTTCTAGTCGATTTTCACCGACTAACTGAGTTCTCTGATCAACGGTATCTAGCACACCGGCCATATATCAACTCCATGTTACAAACACACTGTCTGCGTCTTTGTATGCTCTCTTCCAGCGGCACATCAATTGCACATGCTAATAGTAGGTAGGGATGCATATGCAAAAACGCCATTTTCATGGCAGCACCTTATCTTCTTTGAGAATAGGACAGTTTTGAGTGAATCACAGAGTTTTTATTAGGATTTTATTTCTAAGCCTTATTTCACTTGGTTTTACCTCACAAGCAAAACCAATGTCAGGGCTTGAGCAAATGCGCCAAAGCATTCAACAGGTGTTAAGTGAGCAGGTGGTTCTCATGGCTAATGAAATGGGGTTGGCCGAATATGAACATAAGATTGAAACCAATCAATTGGATTCACGCTTACAACTGCCCACCTGCACCCAGGCGGTAAAGGTAAAATTACCGCAATCACTCTCTTTAGGTCGTAGCCAAGTGAAAGTAAGCTGCTCAGGCGGTAAGCCTTGGGCATTAAATGTGCCCGTAAACATTATTTTGATAACCGATGTGGTGGTGCTAAACCAACCTGTTTCTAGGGGAACGGCCATATCAGAGGACCTGCTGGCTTATAGAAAAATCAATTTGGGCGGATTGAGAAACGGATATTTTCTTAAAAAAGGTCTGGTTATAGGGAAACAATCTAAAAGAGCCCTTTCTGGAGAGACGGTTTTAAATGGCCACCTAGTTCTGCCCCCTGTTTTGGTACATAAGGGCGATAAGGTCATGATTATGGCTAAAAAAGGCAGCATGAGTGTCAAAATGCCCGGCGAAGCCCTAAATAATGGGCGTGAAGGAAAACAAATACGAGTCAAGAATACGCGTTCAAACCGAATCATTAAGGCAAAAGTTGTGGATTCTGGCTTGGTTGTAGTTAATTTTTGAATTATTTTCAAAAAAAACCAAAAAAAAGCTAAAGCCTAGTGAATGTCTGCCGTTATAGGCCTATGAGAAACTCTCATTTGCGTGGAAGGTAAATATTATGAACATCAACAAATTAACCACCGGTGTCGGTGGTGGCGGGCAACCCCGCAGTGCCGAGAAGACCAGTAGTAGTGGTCAAGCCAAGTCTAGCGAAGCCGTAAAAGCGGATAACGCTGAGGTAAAACTAAGCCCTCAGAGTAAATCCATTCAGCAAATTGAAGCTGAAGTGGCCAAAATGCCGGATATTGATAATGCCACCGTTGAGCGAATCAAAGGCGCATTGGCCAATAATGAATACAAAATCGATTATGAGCGCATAGCGGGCAAAATGATCAAGTTTGATTCAATACTCAATTAATCGGCCGTATTGGCTGTATTTGAAATTTTAAGGAAGCACTATGTCAAACCCAGCGGTAGACGATTTGG
>CAJXIT010000124.1 GCA_913054055.1 uncultured Thalassolituus sp. | reverse complement strand
TTTAGACTTTATCACCGTGGGAGATTTTGCATGGTATGACCATGTATTAAATATGAGCTCTTATTTTGGTGTGGTGCCAAAACGCTTTGATCACAAACAAGGTGCGCCGGTTGATTTGGATACTTATTTTCGTATCGCTCGTGGGCGCTCTGTCAAAGGCAAGGATGCACCGGCTTCAGACATGACCAAATGGTTTGATACCAATTACCACTATATTGTGCCCGAGTTTTCTCAGGATCAGCATTTTCATGTGAACGGTGCCAGCCTCATTCAAGAAATCAAAAGTGCACAGGCCTTAATTCAATCTAGTCATCATGACTCTAAAGTTAAACCTGTACTCATTGGGCCACTTACTTACCTTTGGCTGGGTAAATTATCATCAACAGATACCGAGTCTGAAGCGGCAGAGGCAAAATTACAATTATTGCCTCAGTTACTGGATGCCTATGGCATTTTATTAAAAGAGATTTCTGAGCAAGGGGTTGAGTGGATTCAAATTGATGAACCCATTTTATCTTTAGACTTAAATACACAATGGAAAAGTGCATTTGAGCGTGCCTATCATCAATTAAATAAAGCCCCGTTAAATGTTTTATTGGCCAGTTATTTTGGCCCGTTAAATGAAAACTTATCTTTGGCATGCTCTTTACCTGTGGCTGGTATTCACTTGGATGGGGTAACGGGTAAACATGACTTGGTGAGCGTATTGGATAAATTACCCGGCTACAAGGTGTTATCCCTTGGCCTGGTAAATGGCCGCAATGTGTGGCGCAACAATCTAAGTGAATCGTTAAACGTACTTCAGCCTTTTTACCAAACCTTGGGAGCGCGTTTATGGGTGGGTTCCAGTTGCTCGTTATTGCACAGCCCTGTGGACCTTGAAAGTGAAGACTCGTTATCAGCGGACTTAAAAGTCAGTCTGTCGTTCGCTAAACAAAAGTTACGAGAAGTGTCTGTCATAACCCGTGCGTTAAATGCCGAGGATGTCACAGAGCAGATAGCAGACAGTGATGGGGCTATTTTAAAGCGAGCACAATCAAGCCATGTGCATAATGCTGCGGTTAAAACCAAAGTAAGTGAGGTGAACGACGATCTATTTAAGCGTCATAGCCCTTATGTTCAACGCAGTTTGGCGCAAAATGCGGCGTTAAATTTACCACTCTATCCAACCACGACCATTGGCTCGTTTCCCCAAACGCAAGATATTCGCTCAGCCCGTCGAAAATATAAAAAAGGTGAATTAAGTAAAGTGCTTTATGAAAGCACCATGGAGCTTTCAATTCAGCAAGCCATTAAAGAGCAAGAGCAAATAGGGCTGGATGTTCTGGTGCATGGAGAAGCTGAACGAAACGATATGGTTGAATATTTCGGTGAGCAATTAAGTGGTTATGGGTTTACTCAGTTTGGCTGGGTACAAAGTTATGGTTCTCGATGTGTTAAGCCACCCATTATTTTTGGGGATGTATCTCGTCCAAAGCCCATGACGGTCAATTGGATTCAGTATGCGCAATCGCTAACCGAGAAACCGGTTAAAGGGATGCTAACCGGACCGATCACAATGTTGTGTTGGTCATTTGCGCGTGAAGATATTTCTTTAAAAGAACAGGCCTTTCAAATCGCTTTAGCATTAAGGGAAGAAGTGGCTGACCTTGAGAATGCTGGAATTTCAGTGATTCAAGTGGATGAACCTGCTTTAAGGGAGGGGCTGCCTTTAAGAAAATCTGACTGGCAAGCGTATTTAGATTGGGCTGTTAATGCATTTAAGTTATCGGTATCCGTTGTTCAAGACACCACACAAATACATACCCATATGTGTTACAGCGAGTTCAATGACATTATTGCTTCCATAGCCGATTTAGATGCGGATGTGATTACCATCGAAACCAGTCGATCAAATATGGAATTATTAAATGCGTTTAAGGCATTTGATTATCCAAATGAAATTGGCCCAGGCGTGTACGATATTCACTCTCCGATTGTCCCCAGCCAAAGTTGGATGCAAGGGTTAATCGAAAAGGCCGCTCAACGCATTCCTGCGGATAGGCTTTGGGTGAATCCAGATTGTGGTTTAAAAACCCGTGCATGGCCAGAAACCAGAGAAGCGTTAACCTTAATGGTAAATGCCGCACAGGCATTAAGGCTGGGGGCTAGCAATGAAAACAAACACACTGCATTTGAAACCGCGTAGGGAAAATTAGGTCATGATGATGACTTAATGGGCAAGATGGTCTATTTGTTCCTAATGAATAGGCCATCTAAAGCAAAGGTTCGTGGAGTCTAAACGTAAAGCTGAGTACAATACGCCCAGATTGATACTTTCTTTGTTACCGACGGTTTTCCATGTTTTCGTTTTTCGAGCGTCTTATTTCTCCGTTTCCTTCAGCGGAACCCACTCAACCACCTAATACACTTTTGTCTTTTTGCCGCCATTACACCCAAGGGATGTTCTGGCCGCTATTCTGGATGACGCTATTAACCTCGGCCTTGGCCGTATTTGAGGTATATCTGTTCGGTTTTATGGGGCAGCTTGTTGATTGGTTAGTGGACAAAGACCCTAAAACCTTATTTGAAGAGCAAGGCTCAACCTTGATTTTCATTGCCTTGATGTTACTTATTGGCATGCCAATTTTGGTATTGATTCACGCTTTGGTGATCCACCAAATACTCATGGGTAATTTTCCCATGAGCATACGCTGGATGTCTCATCGCTATTTGATGAAGCAAAGCCTTGAGCTTTAACAAAATGAATTTGCAGGCCGAATCGCCACTAAGGTGATGCAAACATCGTTGGCCATACGTGAAAGTGTGATGAAACTGTTAAATGTTATGGTTTACATCTTGGTGTACTTCACAACCATGTTGGTGGTCATTGGGCAGGCTGACATGCGTTTAATTTTACCCGTGGTTATTTGGCTGGTTTTTTATATTACGGTGCAGGCTTATTTTGTGCCTAAGTTAAAAAACATTTCATCAGCGCAAGCACACGCACGCAGTGATATGACAGGGCGCATAGTGGATTCTTATACCAATATCAGCACGGTGAAACTATTTAGCCACAGTGCCCGTGAAAACGAATACGCGAAAGAAGCCATGAGTGGATTTTTGGGCACGGTTTATAAACAAATGCGTTTAGCCGTAGGTCTTAATGTCAGTGTGCATATTCTTAATTATTTTTTAGTGTTAGCCATTGGCGCCCTAGGCTTATATTTGTGGGTAGACAGTGTGATCACTGCTGGCGCCATTGCAGTGGCCATTAGTTTGTCACTTAGAATCAGTGGCATGGCTGAATGGGTAATGTGGGAAGTGAGCAGCTTATTTGAAAATATTGGTACGGTAACCGATGGAATGGCCACATTTTCAAAACCATTAGAAGTACAAGATAAAGCCGATGCAAAACCGTTACAGGTTACCCACGGCAATATTCAGCTGGATAATGTCACCTTTAAATATGATGAAAAGAAAGACACCAGTGTTGAGAAAAAAACGGTGTTTGATCAACTTAACCTAGAAATTAAAGCCGGTGAAAAAATTGGCTTGGTAGGGCGCAGTGGAGCAGGTAAATCCACGTTGGTGAATTTACTGTTAAGGTTTTATGATATTGAAAGTGGTGCTATTAGAATTGATGGGCAAATCATTTCTGATGTTCAGCAAGAAAGTTTACGGGCACAAATCGGTATGGTGACGCAAGATACTTCATTATTGCACCGATCCGTACGTGATAATATTTTGTACGGTCACCCAGATGCCAGTGAAGAAGCATTAATTGCCGCCACTAAAAAAGCGGAGGCCTACGATTTTATCCAAGACTTAACCGATATGGATGGCAATACCGGGTTTGATGCTCAAGTGGGTGAACGTGGGGTGAAATTATCGGGTGGTCAGCGTCAGCGAATCGCCATTGCACGAGTGCTGTTAAAAAATGCCCCTATCTTAATCCTAGATGAAGCAACCTCGGCTTTAGATAGTGAAGTGGAAGCGGCCATTCAACGCAGCTTAACCACCTTGATGCAAGGTAAAACGGTTATTGCGATTGCACACAGACTTTCAACCATTGCCGCTATGGATCGCTTGATTGTACTGGATGAGGGTGACGTTATTGAGCAAGGCACACACCAAGAGCTGGTGTCTTCTGGCGGTATATACAGTCAGCTATGGGCCCATCAGACCGGTGGGTTTATTGGTGAAGGTTAATATAGGCAAAAGCCTCACAAACTAAACAGTTATTGGAGGTTTTTTACTTTAGACTAATAGTAAACTGACTTCATATTCGTTGTGGGAGAGCTCTCCCACAATATGTGAATCAACTTAACAGTTTAGTGACTTTTTCAAACACGTCTTGATACCTAAGGTGTTCACAACTGGCAAAACCGTCCATCTTTCTAAGTTGGGTTCGCGCAAATACCGGCACCGAGATACCGGTTAAAAATCGGGTCACTAATCCAGCTGAGATGTCTTCAACCTTCATTCCTTTTTTATCCGCTAACTCCGCCTTCATAGAGTGTATGTTGCGTAGTAAAAAATCGTCTTGGGGCCAGTGAGGTGTGGTTGAATAAGCAAGCTTGGCCACTTGCGCACGACAGACCGAGCAATGACCACATTGTTGTGGTGCCGCTTGATCATCAAAATAGCGAGAAAGATTCCAACTTAGGCAGCTATCCAGTTCAAAAAAACGGACCAAGGCGGCTATACGGTGAATTTCACTGACTTCTTTTTGTGAAAAATAATCAAATAGATTGTGTGCTAACTCAGCAGGATTCAATGAAGTAGGGGATATGACGCTTTGGTTTACCTGATACACCTCTGTCATACCTTTTGTTTCTAATTCAATGAGGTTCTTTTCACTTAGATACTCTAATGCCGCGATAACACGATTACGGTCGCAGCCGTAGGCTTGGTATAAACTGTCAAAGTTTAAGGCTCCCCACACCTTTTTAAATTGTGTGTGCTCAAAAATTTGATTCAAAAAGATTTGGCGTTCTTCATTGAAACCAGACAATAGGGCATGTTTGTCTTTAAGCAGTTTTATTTTAAATTCAGCGAAATAACTGTACATGGGCTTGATGGCCCCCATCATTTCTAGTTGTACTAACAAGGTTTTTAAAGCCAGTTGACGAATGTTGCTGGCATTGCTCAGAGGGATTAATTGCGTTTCCCACTGGCCATTTTGCATCTCAGTTTGAATATTATGAATCACAGCCTGAATGCCACTTAGCTCTGGGGTATCGCCATACACAAAGTTTTCCACTGTATTGATGCCGTCTAGGTTAGCTAATACAAAACAATTGGAAGGGGCGCCATCTCGGCCTGCACGACCAATCTCTTGGCTGTAGTTTTCAATGGATTTAGGCAGGTCGTAATGAATCACATAGCGAATATCCGACTTATCTATGCCCATACCAAATGCGATGGTGGCCACCACCACATCATAAGCACCATTCATAAACTGAGTTTGAATGTTTTTACGGGTATCGCTGTCAAAACCCGCGTGATACGCCACCGCTTTTAAGCCTGTGGCCGTTAAATAATCGGCGACAGTTTGTGCGGTTTGTTGAAGAGTCACATAAACAATGCCAGTGCCATTTTGCTGAGTAATGATTTGTTTAAGAGTGGCATCTTTTTTCTGCGATGAAACCGGTACAATATTTAAATCTAAATTGGCGCGATAAAACCCAGTTTGTACCACATGTTGCTGAGCGATTGAGAATTTCTGGCACATATCACGTTTCACTTTTTTAGTGGCCGTGGCCGTTAGCAATAACACTAAAGGAATGTTCAGCTCTTGCTGATACTGAGGCAGCTTTAAATAATCCGGTCTAAAGTTATGCCCCCATTCAGAAATACAGTGGGCTTCATCAACCACTAACATGGAAATAGCCACAGAGTTAATGAATTGGCGAAAGCGTTCATTTTTAAAGCGTTCTACGCTGATCATTAATATCTTAATTTTCCCTGAGCGCACATCGGCCATAACCTGCTGGTTCTCTTCAGGTGTTAAGCTTGAATCAATGCTGGCAGCATTAATGCCCTTGCTTTTTAAAAAGGCCAATTGGTCTTTCATAAGGGCTAATAGGGGTGATACCACAAGGGTCAGATTGGGCAAATGAGTGGCGGTTAACTGGTAACATAAGGACTTGCCTGACCCGGTAGGAAAAATGGCCAATGAGCTGTGGCCACTTAACAACTGCTGAATGGTTTGCTCTTGTCCTGGACGAAATTGATCAAAAGAAAAGTACTGTTGTAAGCTAGGAACAAGATTCATGTGGGCTGTATCTAGAGGTAAAATATAGCTATGGATTTAACCATACTCAGTGGTGGGATTCATCAAATGAATGTATGAGATTACATTAGATTACCGATCTTTATCTTATGGGAATGATCGAATCGTACGAGCTCATCCCGTGAGCGATAAGCTGCTAATAGATAAAGCAATCAAAACTCTAACAAATATTATTATCGTCATTCCCGCGAAGGCGGGAATCTCTAAAATACCGGTTTACCCAGCAGGTCGAATTTCCCTTTTGTATAATAAATTTCTGTTGGTGTAATACCATGAAACGGTTTATTCCATAGTTTTCATAAAAATAGACTAGCATTTAAACAAATCGCCCATAGTATGGTGCAATCAAAAATCTATCACGAGACACTCAATGCTTACTTGGCTTTGGCAATTTGTAAAACCCTATAAAACCCGTTTGACCATCGCCATTGTGGCCTTGTTATTTACTTCTGCGCTCACTTTGTCGCTTGGACAAGGCATACGCTTAATGGTGGATGAAGGCTTTAGTGCTGGTTCAGAGCAAGGGCTGGCAGATGCTTTATACATCACGCTGTTCATTATTGTTTTGACCGCCATTGGCGCATACTTTCGTTTTTTCATGGTGTCATGGATTGGTGAACGTGTGGTGGCGGATATCCGCAAAAAGCTTTACAAGCACTTATTAGGTTTGCCCCCTAGTTTTTTTGAAGACAACCTAGCCGGTGAAATTCAAAGCCGAGTAACTACCGATACCACATTATTGCAAACCGTGATTGGTTCTTCTTTTTCTTTTGCATTGCGTAATAGTTTAACCTTTATCGGCGGTTTAACCCTGATGTTCATCAGTAATATCAAGCTCAGTCTGATCGTGGTTGCTGTAGTTCCGGTGATTGTTTTTCCAATAATTTATTTCGGAAAAAAAGTTAAAAGACTGTCCAAACAAAGCCAAGATGAAGTGGCCAGTGTTGGTGCTTGGGCTGGGGAAAGCTTACTTAATATAAAAGTCGTGCAAGCGTTTACCCGAGAAGATTTAGTTAATCAACAGTTCTCAAATGGTGCCGAAGCCGCTTTTGATGTGGCCCTTAGGCGCATTCGCTATCGAGCGTTTTTAATCGCATTGGTCATGATCATGGTCATGGGGGCGGTGATGACCATGTTATACATTGGCGGTACGGATGTGATCAGTGGCGAATTGTCGGCAGGGGATTTATCCGCATTTGTGTTTTACGCCATTATGGTTGCAGGGTCATTAGCGGCTGTCACAGAAGTATATGGTGAGGTGCAAAGGGCAGCTGGAGCGGTAGAACGGATTCGTGAATTATTGGACACACAAACAGATATTCGTTCAGCGCCCATTCAAGCAGAAGGCAAACAAAAAACAGCGGACCAGCTTCCGTTGGTTAAATTTAATCAAGTCAGTTTTAGTTACCCTTCGCGGCCTAATCAAATGGCCATTAAAGATTTATCGTTAACCGTAGATGAAGGACAGCGAATTGCTTTAGTGGGGCCAAGTGGGGCGGGTAAATCCACTTTGTTTGATTTGTTATTGCGCTTTCGAGATGTGAATACAGGACGTATCTTGATAGGCGGACAAGATGTCACGGCAATGAACCTGCAAGACCTGCGTAATTTATACGCGTTAGTGCCGCAACAGCCAGTACTTTTCAGTGCCAACGTATTGGATAATATTCGCTTTGGTAAACCGGACGCCACCAAAGAAGAGGTCATTGCTGCAGCTAAAGCCGCGTATGCTCATGAGTTTATCGAACAATTACCTGAAGGCTACGATAGCTTTTTAGGTGAGCAGGGTGTGAAATTATCTGGCGGTCAAAAACAACGTTTGGCCATTGCTCGGGCCATATTAAGAGACCCTAAAATCTTATTATTAGACGAAGCCACCAGCGCGTTAGATGCGCAAAGTGAGCACCTGGTTCAACAAGCGTTAGATGTCTTAATGAAAGACCGCACAACGTTTATTATTGCCCACAGATTAGCCACTGTTGCGCATGTGGATGCCATAGCGGTATTTGATCACGGCAAGCTGGTGGACATGGGCACTCACAATCATTTAATGCAACATTCTGAGCTATACAGCCGCTTGGCAAAATTGCAATTCCGTGAGCATACAGCCAGTTAAAAGGTTCTCATTTTATTAAATCCATTTATCAAATTGCTGCTCAGTGAAAAAAGCTGACTATACTTTTATCAAAGGGTGCAATTTGAGATTGATTTAATGATGAATGCCAATGCAGTGGATGACAAGCCAGTGGATGTCTTTAGCCGTGGCTGCCTGAAATTAACCTATGATGTTCTGCGCCCAATTAACCCCATGCTGGCTTTACAGGTTCGTAATATCATCCATGGTGAGCCCTTGCCTAAAACAGAGCTTGATGAAAATAACGAACATTCCGATTACTTTAAAGTCACCTTGGATTCATTTCAGGTAAGAGCGGTAGTAGAAGGCTTAATGGCCTGTGGCCAAGATGAATCCAACAAGGGACTGTCCATCATGGCAAAAAGTCTGCAATTAGACTGGGTGAATTTGGCCCATCAAATGATTTCAGAATTACCTGAAGATCAGCGTCCTTCGTAAATTGGACAATGAATGACAGCTTTTGTCTTTTTATTCTATAAAGTAATTAGCAGACTCTTTCCTTAAAGGTTAATGGGTTTAAAACCGACCCCGTAATAACCTTATATCCTCTATACTTATTTGACATTTATTCATCTATTCATGCACTGCGTGCGTAACCCCTATGAAATTTGTCGATACACGGGTTGTCAGTCATAGCTTTATTTTCAGCATATTAGTTTTGCTCAGTGCTGCCTGCGTGTCTCAAAATCAAATTCCAGAAAACGGCCCAAGTGTGCTGCTACTTAACTCTTATCATCCTCAATATCAATGGACCCATAAACTGACTCAAGGGGTTAAAGACATATTAGGGTCTTCCATTTCAGCTGAGAACTTACACATTGAATATATGGATGGACGACGGTATGTGGGTGATCAAGGTTATGAGTCTCAACTAAAAAAGATGTTGTATTACAAGTATAAAAATTTTCAGCCGGACTTAATTATTACCAGCGACGATCATGCTTTTTATTTTATGCAGAAATACGGCGAG
>CAJXIT010000123.1 GCA_913054055.1 uncultured Thalassolituus sp. | reverse complement strand
AACCAAAGTATCCCAAACTTCTAACTTATTCGCACAATGCCCAGCTGCAATTGCTGTTGTACTACACGACTCTCCTCGAAAAGTAGTAAAATCGCTAGCATCGTCAAACTCACCATTATCGTTGAAATCAAAAAACTCATCAAAGTCATTAATACCAGAGTCATATACATCATTATCATTTACATCTAAAAATGGCTCTGACTGAGTTGAGTATGACTCACCAATATCAAATTCCGAGTTACTATTCTTATCAATAAAAGAATCTTCGCCAATAGTGCGAGCCATAACTGTTATTTTAAAGTCCGAATAAGTATCCGCATAACTGCCATCATTGATGACATCTGGAGTTGTCCTATCTCCAGCTGACCACCACTTCACTGTACACTGCCCATCAACTGTTGCGCACTGATTTTCTATAAATCCATTATCATCCGTTACAAAAGTAATAACCGTTCCATCTTCAACTGGATTATTTGAATGGTCTTTAACAAATGCATCAATCTCTACTTCATTTCCGTAAATACCATATGCATCTGGGTTATAGTTCTTCGAGATAATCTTAAATCCATTTACATCTGCTAGAGTAGTTACCACATCACTAGCAGTATCTACAATTGCATCACTTGTTCCTGTCTCTTCCACTACTTCTTCGGCAGTGGACTCTTCTTCAGTTGTAGCATTAACATCATCACTGCCACCACATGCTGCCAATGCAGTAAGCAATGCAATTAAAGTCAGGGTTTTTATTGTTTTACTCATAGCGCTCTCCATTCAGGCTTAACTTATGGCCAGAATCCATTGATGGTTTCATTGTACTGGGTTAAATGAAATTATCCATCCTAACAACCGTGTAGCCATCGACTAATCGACACAAACGAAAAAGCACGGCTAAACCGTGCTTTTTACTGGATAATCGGCTTAATATTCATAAGCCGTTACACATTTACTAACAAATTAAACGTCTAAGAAGTCCAAAATGCCTTCTGCTGCTTCTCGACCTTCCCAGATGGCGGTTACCACAAGGTCAGAACCACGGACCATATCACCGCCAGCGAATACTTTTTCATTGGTGGTTTGGAACTTGTACGTTTGCTTCTCAGGAGCAACCACGCCGTTCCAGCTGTTCAGTTCGATGCCAAAGTCAGCAAACCAAGGTGCAGGGCTTGGGCGAAAGCCGAAGGCTACCAATACCGCGTCGGCTGGCAATACTTCTTCAGAGCCTTCAACCACTTCTGGGCGACGACGACCATTTTCGTCTGGCTCGCCCATCTTAGTGGTTACAACTTTAACCCCTTCAACCTTGTCTTCACCAACAATGGCAACAGGCTGACGGTTGAATAAGAAGTTCACGCCTTCTTCTTTGGCGTTTACAACCTCACGCTTAGAACCCGGCATGTTGGCTTCGTCACGACGGTAAGCACAAGTTACTGAGTTAGCAGCTTGACGAATTGAAGAGCGGTTACAGTCCATAGCGGTATCACCACCACCTAGAACAACTACGTTTTTACCTTTCATGTCGATAAAGTCAGCTGGGTTCTTTTCCCAACCTTGGTTGTGATTTACGTTGGCAATTAGGAAGTCTAATGCGTCGTAAACACCCGGTAGATCTTCACCAGGGAAACCACCTTTCATGTAGTTGTAGGTACCCATACCGAGGAACACAGCATCGTATTCATCAATGATGCTTTGGAATTCTACGTCTTTACCTACTTCGGTATTTAGCTTGAACTCTACGCCCATGCCTTCGAATACTTCACGACGGTTCGCCAGTACAGATTTCTCTAGTTTGAATTCTGGGATACCGAAGGTTAGTAGACCGCCGATTTCGGGGTATTTATCAAATACCACTGGAGTTACGCCGTTGCGCGCTAGGATGTCAGCAGCACCTAAACCAGCAGGGCCTGCACCAATGATGGCTACACGCTTACCAGTTGGTACAACTTTAGACATGTCTGGTTTCCAGCCCATGGCGAAAGCCGTATCTGTAATGTATTTCTCAACGTTACCAATGGTCACGGCACCAAAACCATCGTTTAGGGTACACGCACCTTCACATAAACGGTCTTGAGGGCAAACACGGCCGCAAACTTCTGGCAGTGTATTGGTCGCGTGGCTTAATTCCACCGCTTCCATGATGTTGCCTTCAGACGCCAGTTTTAACCAGTTTGGAATGAAGTTATGCACAGGACATTTCCATTCGCAGTACGGGTTACCACAAGCTAAGCAGCGGTGTGATTGATCCGTAACCTGTTCTGGTTTGAACGGCTCGTAAATTTCCACAAAACTGGTTTTGCGAGATTTAATATTTACTTTTGATGGGTCGCCGCGGCTTACATCTAAAAATTGAAAATTGTTGTTTAATCGTTTTGTCATAAATTCACCTAATTGGACTCGCTTGTCAGCTCTTTTTTAAAGTGCTCGATCTGATTACTCAGAGCGAGTCCGGGTGTTGACTAGTAACTGTTCTAGGCTGGCTGCCTTAGGCTTAACCAACCAGAACTTACCAATAAAGTTATCGAAGTTATCCAAGATTTCTTGGCCCCAGGCACTGCCTGTTTCTTCGATGTATTCTTTTAGAACGCTACGCAAGTGATTGCGATGGCCTTCTGTTTCTTCGTTGCTAATGCGATGAATATCTACCAACTCGTGGTTGTACTTATCCACAAAGGTATTCTCTTGGTCTAGTACGTAAGCGAAGCCGCCTGTCATACCTGCACCAAAGTTATAACCTGTGCTACCTAGCACGGTAATCTGACCGCCTGTCATGTATTCACAGCAGTGATCGCCCGCCCCTTCAACAACCGCTTTAGCGCCAGAGTTACGTACCGCAAAACGCTCACCGGCACGACCTGCTGCTAACAGCTGACCGCCTGTGGCACCGTATAAACAGGTGTTACCCACGATAGAAGCGTCTTGAGAGTTAAACGCAGAACCTTTTGGTGGGAAGATCACTAGCTTACCGCCAGTCATGCCTTTACCTACGTAATCGTTGGCATCACCTTCAAGGTACATGTTCAAACCACCGGCATTCCAAACACCAAATGACTGACCAGCAGTACCGTTTAGGTTTAGTTTAATTGGCGCATTGGCCATGCCTTGGTTACCGTGACGCAGTGCGATTTCACCAGAAAGGCGAGCACCTGTAGAACGGTCACAGTTACCAACATTGTAACTAAACTCACCGCCTTTTTTGCCTTCGATGGCTGCTAGAGTTTCTTCTAACATGCGCTCAGCTAGAGCACCTTCATCGTAAGGAGTGTTGCGATCAACTTGAACTGTGTGTGGTTTGTCAGCAGGGATTTGATCGTTACCAAGAAGGTCAGATAAATCCAGTTTACGCTGCTTAGCAGTGGCGCCTTCGATTACTTCTAATAAGTCAGTACGACCTACTAATTCAACCAAAGATTTAACACCGACTGCCGCCATCCACTGACGAGTTTCTTCAGCTACGAAGCGGAAGAAGTTTTTAACCATTTCAACGGTACCAATAAAGTGCGCATCACGAAGATGGTCGTTCTGAGTCGCAACACCTGTGGCACAGTTATTTAGGTGACAAATACGTAGGTATTTACAACCCATGGCAACCATTGGCGTAGTACCAAAGCCGAAGCTTTCTGCACCTAGGATGGCCGCTTTCACAATGTCTAAGCCAGTTTTTAAACCGCCGTCTGTTTGCAGACGCACGTTACCACGCAGGTCGTTAGCACGTAGTGCTTGGTGGGCTTCTGCTAGACCAAGCTCGAACGGTGAGCCTGCATACTTGATAGATGTTAGCGGAGATGCCGCTGTACCACCGTCGTAACCAGAGATGGTGATTAAATCAGCGTAAGCTTTTGCAACACCCGCTGCGATGGTACCAACGCCAGGCTCGGATACTAATTTCACCGATACTTTAGCCCGTGGGTTAACCTGTTTTAGATCGTAGATTAGCTGGGCCAAATCTTCGATAGAATAAATATCATGGTGCGGCGGAGGTGAAATCAAAGTCACACCTGGAACCGAGTAACGCAAAGTTGCGATTAGGTTATTTACCTTACCACCTGGCAGCTGACCACCTTCACCCGGCTTCGCACCCTGAGCGACTTTAATCTGCAGAACTTCTGCACTTGATAAGTAGTGAGGGGTTACACCGAAACGACCAGAAGCAATCTGCTTGATCTTAGAGTTTTTCAGTGTGCCGTAACGCTTAGGATCTTCACCACCTTCACCAGAGTTAGAATTACCACCAAGCTCGTTCATGGCTTGCGCCAATGCTTCGTGAGCTTCTGGAGATAATGCACCTAGGGACATTGCAGCTGAGTCAAAGCGTGGGAAGATAGCTTCCACTGGCTCAACGTCATCAATGCTGATGCTGTTTTCTGTATTCAGTTTGAATAGGTCACGCAATGTGGCCGTTGGACGGGTATTAACAAGTTCTGCATATTTGTCATAAGACGCTTGAGAACCGGTTTGCACTGCATCCTGAATAGTGGTGATTACGTCTGGGTTAAAGGCGTGGTATTCGCCACCGTGAACGTATTTGAACAAACCACCTTGGTCGATGTTCTTACGAGCTTTCGCTGCGTTTTTAGCATTGGTTTTAAGGTCTGTTTCGAATTCTTCAAAACCCGCACCTGCGATACGGCTGCTTAAACCACAGAAGCAAAGATCAACGATTTCTTTATCTAGACCAATGCCTTCGAATAATTGAGAACCACGGTAAGAGGCGATGGTAGAGATACCCATTTTAGATAGGATCTTCATCAAGCCTTTGCGGATAGCTTTGCGGAAGTTCTGATTGCTTACTAGCGGGTCACCTAATAGCTCGCCTTTTTTGTGCATGTCGCCAAGCACTTCGTAAGTTAACCATGGGTAAACCGCTGTGGCACCAAAGCCTAATAGTACGGCAAAGTGATGGCCGTCACGGGCATCGCCTGTTTCCACAACAATGTTGGTATCACAACGTAGAGATTTTTTGATCAAGCCGTGGTGAACCGCGCCGGTTGCCATGGCAGATGGAATCACTAGTTGACCTTCTGCCACTTCGCGGTCAGAAAGAATCAAGATAGTTACACCTTCTCGGGCAGCGGCTTCTGCTTGCTCTTTTAGGTTTTCGATAGCGGCTTTAAGGCCAGTACTTTCATCAAACGCTAACGATAGAGTGGTGTAGTTGAAATCGTCTTTGCCAGTATTCTTAAGGCCATTAAATTTAAGCGGCGATAATACAGGGCTGGTTAATACGATACGGCTAGCGTGATCGGCGTTTTCAACGAATACGTTTTTCTCTTTACCAATGCATGTCTCTAGAGACATTACGATGGCTTCACGCAATGGATCGATTGGCGGGTTGGTTACCTGCGCAAACATCTGACGGAAGTAATCAGCAATGTGGCGAGAGTTTTCAGACAACACAGCCATCGGCGCGTCGTCACCCATTGAACCTGTGCCTTCTACACCGGCTTCAGCCATGGCGCGCAATACTTGCTCACGCTCTTCAAAGCTTACAAGGTGACGCTTTTGAGAGGCTTTAAGTGCATCTTCACTTAATGGCTCTTCATTGATGCGCTCAAGCTCAAGCTTGCTTTCAATGCGAATAGAGTTTTCTTTTAACCATTTACGGTAAGGCTGAGAAGACTTTAAACGACCGTCGATATCATCGGCTTCTAGTACTTCACCGGTTTGAGTATCAATGGCTAGGATTTGACCTGGGCCTACACGACCTTTAGAAATTACGTCTTCGGGGTTGTAGCTGTGGGTACCGATTTCAGACGCTACGGTGATGTAACCGTTTTTGGTTTTCACCCAACGAGATGGACGTAGACCGTTACGGTCAAGACCACAAACCGCATAACGCCCATCGGTAATTACAAGACCCGCTGGGCCGTCCCATGGTTCCATGTGCATGCTGTTGTATTCGTAGAATGCACGTAGATCGGCATCCATGGTTTCAACATTTTGCCATGCTGGTGGAATCATCATGCGAATAGCACGGAACATATTCATACCACCGGTATGTAATAGCTCTAGCATGTTATCCATAGAAGAAGAGTCAGAGCCTGTGGTGTTGACCACTGGCTGAATACTATCTAGATTTTCAAGTAGGTCTGATTCAAATTTACCACCGCGAGCCGCAGCCCAATTACGGTTACCACGAATAGTGTTGATCTCACCGTTGTGCGCCAACATGCGGAACGGTTGAGCCAAAGGCCAGCGAGGTGCCGTGTTGGTAGAGAAACGCTGGTGGAAAACACAAATAGCAGTCTCTAATCGCTCATCACCTAAATCTAAGTAAAAGTTAGGTAAATCAACAGGCATCATCAAGCCTTTATATGAAAGGGTATTTTCAGATAAAGAACAGATATAAAAATCTTGGTTATCAGCAAGTGCCAATTCAGCTTTGCGGCGAGCGTAATATAACTTAACAGCAAAGTCTTGTTGAGACAGCTCACCGGCGCCCGATACAAACACTTGCTCAAAGCGTGGCAAGCAATCAATGGCCATTGGTCCTAAACAATCATTATTAGTTGGAACATTTCTCCAACCGCTTACAACTAGACCTTCAGCTTCGAATGCTTTATTCAAAGCAGCACGCTGTTTATCTGCAATAGCAATATCTAAATCTAGGAATACCATACCCACTGCATACTGCTTTGGTAATTCGATACCTAAGTCAGTCTTTACAACTTCACGCAGAAAGCTATCTGGCTTTTGGATTAATAGGCCACAACCATCACCTGTTTTACCATCTGCAGCGATACCGCCACGGTGGGTCATACAAGTTAAAGATTCTATAGCCGTACTCAAAAGGTCGTGACTTGCTTGGCCTTCCATGTGGGCAATCAAGCCAAAGCCACAGTTGTCTTTGAATTCACCTGGTGTGTACAGACCTGTTCTCATAGACGTTCTCATCAAAAATTCTTTATAAATCAATACCTTAGAAGGCATTTCTACGCCAATTCAGTGGTTTTGAACAGACAAAAGGACGCTTATTCTACACACGAGTAAAGCTCTACTCAAATAAAATAGCTAAAAGGTGGCAAGATACGCCACAAAAATGTGCAAATTTGCCACAAAAATGAACAAATTTGCGAAATATATAGAGGGCTAGGTATGGACTTAAGGGTGAATTCTTCTTATATCTTCCTGTATTTTCGCCATTGGTCGTACCCAGGGCTGGTTTTGTAATCGTTTGGCGATTGAGCCTGCCTTAAGGTTTGCAGCCTTTTTAGTGTTTACGGGGCCGTAAACCACTACAAACCATGGCTGACCCTTGTAAGTTGTCTCATAAACGCTTAATTGATCACTTCCTAATGCCTGCTTAAACTCAGCCATCACTTTCTCAGCACTTGCCCGGTTGCGTACGCCGAGTAATTGAAGCGCAAAGCCATTTGCAGGGGCTTCCAATAACGGATGTAAAGGCGGCTTCGGTTTACTCTCTGCTATTTTAACTACAGACTCAGCTTTCAGCTCTGCTGTAGAGGGTATTGAAAGGGTCGCGCTAGCTGTTGATGTTTTCGGTTGAACGATTGTCGGCTCTGAGCCTTTTACTGTAATGACCGTCTGTTTAGCAGGCTTAGTATCTATATCAATTTGACTTGTATCAGAAACTATTTCATTGGATTTTGAACGTGTATTAAAGCCCGATTCTAAACGTTCATCAGCCTGAGCTGGCTTCTCAGCTCCTGTACTTTGAGGTTCAATTATCTCTGAACTGGAAGCGATTATTTGCTCAACAGCATCTAGTTCATTTCCCTCTTCTTGATAAATACTTGAAAACACCAGCGCGATTGCAATCAAGCATACAGCGGCAACATGCCCTAAAGGGAATCTAGACGCTTCAACTACTTTTTCTTGTTTTTCGTTGAGCAAGGCATCTAATAATTTACCCGGTACCCCGCTGGTTAGTGCCCATAAATGTTCTATTTTCTGCTGACTAATGGCCACAGAGTCAGAACCCTCACGCTTAAAAAATTCTGCTGCAAAATCTGTTGCTTCCTCTACATTAATCGCAGCCAATTCTATATGGTGAATCAAATTGCTGTGGTGCAAATCATTTTGAACCTGGAGCATTTTGTCGAATAAGGTGTCGTCACCCGTCAAAACAAGATGCCACCCATCTTCATTAACCGCTCTTGCTGCTAATATTTCAAGTAATTCAAAAGACAATAAATGCGCATCATCAATCAACACATTAACCGTTTCACCTTGCTGGTGAATATCAAGCACAGCTTGTTCGATAGATTGCCAATCATGATTAACATGCAACTGGTCTGAAACTAGGTGTAAAACTTGATTCTCTGATTGCGTCTCGGCTGCGCTGAAAGAGATGACTTGATGATGAATGGATAATTGAGATACGGCGCTTTCTAAAAGTGCCGTTTTGCCCATTTGCGCATGACCTGTAATCACGGCAATCATTGAGCTGAACTCTTGGATATGCAAAAGCATATCCAATTGCTGAATACGCTCGCCTACCAATATTGGCTTTGGAGTAACATGCACCATGACTGCCCTCCGCTGTTATTATTTTATTAGCTGGTCAGATTTTCTAAGGTTGCATCTAAATCGCTTAAATTAAAATCAGAAGTGGTTATCGCTTCACCCATTGATTTCAATAAAACTAATCTCAGCTTACCATCTAAGACCTTTTTGTCTACTGCCATAAGCGCTTTAAATCGATCAGGTTTCATTCCTTCGGGGCAGTTAACAGGCAAGTGAGCTGACGACATAATATCAACAATTCGACTTACATCAGACTCTTGAATCCAACCCAAACGTGCAGACAGATCAGCAGCCATAATAGTGCCGGCAGCAACCGCTTCACCGTGCAACCAATTACCATAACCCTGTTCCGTCTCAATAGCGTGTCCAAAGGTATGACCTAAGTTCAAGATAGCTCGGATACCCCCTTCTCGCTCATCTAAGGCCACTACTCGCGCCTTATTTAAGCATGAAGTCTCAATTGCATATATTAACGAGCCTATATCTTGTTCAAGCAAAAGATTCATGTTTTTTTCTAGCCATTCAAAAAACGGAAGATCGCAGATCAAACCGTATTTAATCACTTCTGCAATGCCAGCTGATAGCTCATTATTCGGCAAGGTATTCAATGATAAGACATCTATTAAAACACAGTTAGGTTGGTGAAAAGCACCAATCATATTTTTACCTAGCGCATGATTTACACCTGTTTTACCACCCACTGAAGAATCAACTTGTGACAGCAGCGTGGTAGGAATTTGTATAAAACCCACCCCACGCTGATAGCTAGCCGCGGCAAACCCGGTCATATCACCTATTACACCACCACCAAGTGCGACCAATGTGGTTGTGCGATTATGCCTATTTTCTAACAATGCATCGAAAATAAGGTTGAGATGCTCTAGGTTTTTAAACTGTTCACCATCAGGAAGAACAACCTCACTAACATCAAACTTTGAAGATCGGAAGAGCGTC
>CAJXIT010000122.1 GCA_913054055.1 uncultured Thalassolituus sp. | reverse complement strand
TTCAAGTTTGGAATATTCCAGCTGCCATTAATATGGCCACAGGATTAGGGGCCAAGCTAGCCTGCTCTAGCCGCTATGTCACTGGGTTAACACCAGAACAAGCAAAGGCTGACATTGTTTCTTATTCGGCTGCTGCGGCTTTATTAGAGTTGGATTATGACAATGCCAATAAAACCGTGACCGCCACCCTGCAAGGTATGGCAAAGAAGCAGGCCAAATATCGTGAAGGGCAAGGCTGCAGTTTAGAACTAGGAGACACCTCGGCGTTATACACTGTGTCCACACAAGCCATTAAAATACAAAATGCCCCATGGCCAGCGGGTGAAACCGTTTCAAGTATCCACTCAAATGTACAAGAAAAAATTGAAGCGCAACTTGCTCAAGATAATGAAGCCGGCTTACAAACCCGCGCCTTATTAGTGGTGAAAGATGGCAGTATCTTAGGGGAGTCTTATGCACAAGGGTTTGATCAAACGTCAAAGCTGTTAGGTTGGTCCATGGCAAAAAGTGTGACCGCCATGATGCTAGGGCGACAAGATGCACTCAAGGGCGTCGACTTTACACAAACTCATTTATTTGATGAGTGGAAACATGATGATCGGAAAAATTTAAACCTGATTCATTTATTACAAATGAGTTCTGGACTGGATTTTGACGAGCCTTATGTACCAGGCAGCGACTCAACAAAAATGCTATTTACAGCTCACAGTGCATCTGATGTAGCCAAACAAAGTGATCTTGCTTTTACCCCTGCTGAGCATTTTTATTATTCATCTGGCACCACCAACTTATTAGCACGCTGGTTATACGAGCAAGTGGGTAATACACCACAGGCCATAATGGATTTTACCTACCAAGAACTGTTTGCCCCTTTGAATATGAGCCATTCAATATTTGAAACCGATTCGAGCGGTGTATTGGTAGGCAGTTCATATTTATATGCATCAGCACGAGATTGGGCACGCCTGGCTCAATTGCTGTTAAATAATGGCCAATGGAATGAGCAACAACTTATCTCTAAAGATTGGGTCGCGGCTGCTTCTCAACCCAATACCAGTTTAAATGATAAGCGCTATGGCTATCAGTTTTGGCTGAACGCGGGCCACGACACATTGCGCTGGCCGAATATTCCTACTGATGCTTATGCCATGCAAGGGAATCGCAGCCAACGAGTCATGATGATTCCATCAAAAGGTGTGGCCATCATTCGCTTAGGATGGACATCTGGTGAATATCCGTTAGATAAGAATTTTTCTGACATCTTGCATGCCCTCGAAAGCGTTAAGCTTTAAGTTAGTTACCTAAATTTAATAACAACTGCCATTGGCCTCAATTACCAATCCAATGGCGTTTGATGTTGATACATTTCGTTATAGTATGAATCAAATTATTTCTTCTTACGTTTAAATACTGTGATTACCGAAAATGAAAATACATAATAAAAAAATCGTCATTGCAGGTGCAGGCAGTATTGGCTGTTACGTGGGCGGCATGCTTGCAAGTGGCGGCGCCAACGTGCATTTTTTTGCGCGTGAACGCATCGCGAATGATTTACTAAAACACGGGTTGCACTTAAGTGACTGGACCGGTAAAGCCGTTCATCTAAACCAGACTGATTTTCATGTGTCTACCGATGCTTCTGTATTGGCGGATGCGGATATGATTTTAGTATGCGTCAAAAGCAAAGATTCAAAAGAGATGGCCCAAACCATAAAAGCCAGTGGTAATACACAGGCCACCATCTTTAGCTGCCAAAACGGTGTTAGCAATGTGGCCGCCATTGAGTCCATTCTATCTTCTCACACAATATTGCCTGTAATGGTGCCTTACAACGTGGTGTACGAAGTGGGCGGTAAGTTTCATTGTGGCACCGAAGGGGATTTGTATTGCCAACAAAATGAAAAAGCTCAGCCTCTTTTAGACGCGGCCAAGCATGCAAATTTAGGCTTTGAATTAAAACCTGACATGATGAGTATCTTATGGGGAAAACTATTACTGAATTTAAATAACCCTGTGAATGCACTGTCTGGCATTCCACTAAAACAACAATTAGAAAACCGTGAGTATCGCAGTGTTTATGCGCAATGTTTGAAGGAAGGGTTAACCGTTTTAAAAGCGGCCAATATACAGCCGGGGCAAGTGGCTGCCGTGCCCGTGAATGTGATTCCACTCATTTTAAGCCTACCTAACTTCCTATTTAAACGAGTAGCGCAAAAAATGCTGGCCATGGACCCTAAAGCAAGATCAAGCATGTGGGAAGACTTACAAAATAAACGCCCAGTAGAAGTGGATTACATCACAGGTGAAATCATAAAATTAGGCCGCAAAGTGGGTGTGAACACCCCCACTAATCAACACTTACTTGAATTAGTGAAACAGGCTCAGGATAATGGCCAGGGCAGCCCGAATTTATCAGCCGCTGATATGGCGCCCGCCCATTAATTTTCACCGAGACCTTCCACATGTCGAATATTCCAAGCCTGATTAAATTTCACAGTAAAAGCCAAATGCTGGAGCTGGCTTGGAATGATCAAGCCTCAAAGCAGGAGTCGGCTGAGATGCTAAGAGTATTGAGTCCATCTGCCGAAGTTCGCGGTCACGGGGTGGGCAACGAAGTCCTACAATTTGGTAAAAAAGATGTTCGCATCCTAAAGCTAGAGCCCACTGGCAATTACGCCCTAAAAATTACCTTTGATGATGGCCACGATTCAGGGCTGTATAATTGGGAATACTTACAGGATCTGTGTGCCAATACAGACCAGCACTGGCAAGCCTATTTAGATAAGTTGTCACACGCTGGAAAAAGCCGAGAAGCGGCTCAAATCCAGTTCAAATCAGTGGATTAATCTCTTCCAACTGAATATGGGCCTCAAGTGGGCCTGCTACCCCTTTTAAGTCAATGAATCAGTAAAGACTTTCAGCGCTAACAAGGCTAAAATGTCGGCAATTTTTAGCATTCGATTCAGGCACTTATATGTCCGACAGCACAAAGCACACTCAACAGGCTGATCAAAACACCACCCACTTTGGCTACGAGACGGTGAATACCGCAGAGAAACAAGAAAAAGTAGCAGAAGTGTTCCACAGCGTCGCCGCTAAATACGACATCATGAACGATCTTATGTCATTTGGTATCCACCGCCTATGGAAGCGTTTCACCATGGAATTCACGGGTGTGCGCAAAGGTGACAAGGTGCTGGATATTGCCGGTGGTACCGGCGATTTAACCATGAAGTTCAGCGACCTTGTGGGCCCTGAAGGCAAAGTGGTATTGGCCGACATAAACGACTCTATGCTAAAAGTGGGGCGCGATCGTTTATTAGATAAAGGCTACAGTGGCAATATTGAAGTGGTACAAGCCAATGCTGAGTCCCTGCCTTTTGCTGATAATAGCTTTAACGTGATCACCATGGCCTTTGGCCTACGTAACGTCACCAAGAAAGAAAACGCCCTTGCTGAATTTAACCGCGTATTAAAACCCGGTGGCCGCTTATTGGTATTGGAATTTTCTAAAACTAAAAATCCACTACTGAGCAAAATGTACGATGTGTACAGCTTTAGCGCTTTACCAATGATGGGTAAGCTAATCACTAACGACGCTGATAGCTACCGCTACTTAGCCGAATCCATCCGTATGCACCCAGATCAAGAAACCCTAAAAGGCATGTTTCAAGATGCGGGATTTGCCAACTGCGAATACCATAATTTAACCGGTGGTATTGTGGCCTTGCACAAAGGCATTAAAGCCTAACCGGCTTGGAGTAAAAGAATGGATAGCACCATCATTCAAGCGGGTTTAGCCAGTGCAGAAAGCGCCATTAACAAAGCGTTAAAATTTGACCCCGCCACGCAAGCTAAACTATCAGCACTGTCACCTAAGGTACTGGCCATTCACTTTGAAAAGCCGACGTTTTCAATTTACGTGCGTTTTTTAAATGGCGTTCAGTTATTAAATCATTATGAAAATGACGCCGAAGCCGCTTTAACCGGGCCAGTATCAGCCTTCATCAATCTGGCACGCAATGAAGATAAGCAAGCCGCTTTAATGCAAAGTGACATTCAGATTCAAGGCTCAAGCCAATTGGCTTTATCATTAGCCGATGTCATGAGTGATTTAGATGTGGACTTTGAAGCCATGATTGCTGAGCTTACGGGTCCAGTTGCAGCCCACATAATTGGCAAAAATTTAAGAAGCATTTCTGCTTGGTTTAAACATACAGGCAGTAAATTAAAGCAAGATTCTGTTGAATATGTGCGAGATGAATTACAGCTAGCCCCTCACACATTAGAAGGTGAATCACGCTTTGCTGATATTCAAAAAATTAAAATGGACACCGAACGTTTAGAAGCGCGTATTCAGCGTTTAAAGCAAGCTTTGTCCATTTCAAATTAAAATAAAAACATTAGGTAAACCCTATTTCATGATTCAACTACGCCGTCTAATCACCATTCTGTATATTTTTAGCAAATATCGCTTAGACGACTTTGTGCCCGTTGCTTATTTGCCTTGGTATTTACGTTTGGCATTTTACTTAGCACCATGGCGTTTAAACCCTCTCCCCAAGCGTATTCCGAAGGAAAAGCGCCTGCGCCTTGCCTTAGTGGCCCTTGGGCCTATTTTTATTAAATTGGGCCAACTGCTGTCGACCCGTAAAGATTTATTAAGTGAGCCGCTGGCTGTTGAATTAGCCAAACTACAAGACAAGGTGCCGCCGTTCTCTGAAAAAGTGGCCATCAAAATTATTGAGTCTTCTTTAGATGACAATGTTGAACGCTTATTCAAAGACTTTGATGCCACACCTTTGGCAAGCGCCTCCATTGCTCAAGTACACACTGCCACGTTGCACGATGACAGCGACGTGGTGGTCAAAGTCATTCGCCCCAATATTCAGCGCACCATCTATAAAGACATCAAATTAATGATGGTGGCCGCTAAGCTTATGCAAAAATACGCGCAAGACGGTGAGCGCCTAAAGCCTGTCGAAGTCATTGAAGACTACGAGCACACTATTTATGGTGAGCTAGATTTAATGGCCGAAGCGGCCAATGCCAGTCAATTAAAACGTAATTTTAATGACAGTGAGCTGCTTTACGTACCTGAAGTACATTGGGATTATTGCCGTAAAAACGTCATGGTGATGGAACGCATTTATGGCACCCCCATTGGCGACATCAAACAACTAGAAGAGCGCGGCACCAATATGAAAGTATTGGCAGAGCGCGGCGTTGAAATCTTTTTCCGCCAGGTATTCCGTGACAGCTTTTTTCATGCGGACATGCATCCGGGCAACATTTTTGTGGCCCACAACAACCCTGAAACCCCACAGTACATTGCCATAGATTGCGGTATTGTGGGCACCCTAAGCGAAACCGACCAAGATTATTTAGCCCGCAACCTGTTAGCCTTTTTCAATCAGGACTATCACGAAGTGGCACGTCTACATGTGGAAAGTGGCTGGGTAGGCAGTGGCACCAAGGTGAATGAATTTGAAGCGGCCATTCGCAGTGTGTGTGAACCCATTTTTGAAAAACCCCTTGCTGAAATCAGCTTTGGCCAATTGCTGCTGCGCTTATTTCAAACCGCACGCCGCTTTAACATGGAAGTACAACCCCAATTAGTATTGCTGCAAAAAACCTTATTGAATATTGAGGGCTTAGGCCGTCAACTTTATCCACAGCTAGACCTATGGAACACGGCCAAACCCTATTTAGAACAATGGATGAACAACCGTGTCGGCCCAGCGGCCATTTGGAAAGAGCTTAAGCGCCAAGCGCCTGCTTGGATAGCTCATGCGCCTAAAATGCCTGAGCAAATTCGTACTACCCTGATTAACTTAGAAAAATACCCAGAGCAACAAGCCAATTTACAGGCTGAAATCCAGTCACTGAAGTCTGAGGTGATCAAACAAGCTGACCGCAAAAAGCATAGGGCCGTGGGCATCATTGTGAGCGCTTTAGGCCTTGTTGGCTTGCATACACCCTATCTATGGAGCTTTGATGCCAGTATATCCCTCATTGTACTGGGCATTGCTTGGATGTTAGTGCGAGGCTAACTGCATACAGGGCGTCTGTGACGGAACCTACTATTAGCAGATACATAGGGTGTCACGTATAATCTATAATGTTAGGTGGATCTATTTATATAATTCAGCCTATATACCGAAAAGCGTTAAGGATTCACAATGAGTGAAGTAATTGCCCAACTGGGTCAAATTCTAGAAGAACGCAAGTCTGCTGAAGCGGATAGCTCTTACGTAGCCAGTCTGTACCACAAAGGCCTAAATAAGATTCTAGAAAAGGTAGGCGAAGAAGCCACCGAAGCCATTATCGCGGCAAAAGATGCAAAAGTGTCTGGCGATAATAAAGATGTGATTTATGAAACAGCAGACCTTTGGTTCCATACTATGGTCATGCTGGCTGATCTTGGGGAAGACCCTCAAGTAGTATTAGAAGAGCTGAAGTGCCGTTTTAATTTGTCAGGCTTAGAAGAAAAAGCCAATCGCAGTAAATAAAGATTAACTGAGATAGATAGGTTTTTTGTGACAGATTGTATTTTCTGCAAAATTGTTCAAGGTGATATACCTTGCAATAAAGTTTATGAAGACGAGCATGTGCTTGCCTTTCATGATATTGACCCTAAAG
The DNA here is from genome assembly GCA_913054055.1 of uncultured Thalassolituus sp. GTDB lineage: Bacteria > Pseudomonadota > Gammaproteobacteria > Pseudomonadales > Oceanobacteraceae > Bermanella. The sequence continues at coordinate 2,848 of CAJXIT010000122.1, read as the reverse complement.
CGGATACCCATCTATTGGTTATTCCTAAGCAACATATAGTTAATTTAATGAGTGTTAAGGGCGATCAATGGGATACGGTCTCTAAACTGCTAAAAACAGTGAACAGTATCGCTCAACAAGAAAAACTAGAAGGCTACCGCTTGATTACCAATAATGGTGAGCAAGGGGGACAAGAAGTATTTCATATGCATTGGCATATATTAGCGGGCACGAAACTGCCTGGTTTTTAACACGTGCTAAACACACGTAAACCGAAAGCATTTAATAGGAGATCGCTATGTTAGGTGGAATCAGTATTTGGCAACTTATCATCATCTTAGTTGTTGTAATCTTAATCTTTGGCACTAAAAAACTTCGCACCCTTGGTGGTGATCTTGGAGGTGCTGTGAAAGGCTTCAAAAAAGCCATTAACGAAGATGAAAAAAAAGCCGCTGACCAACTGGAAGACAAAGCAAAAGATGCTCAGTTTTCAGAATCAGTAAAAGACAAAGACGAAACTAAATAATCAGGCGTTGTAATTCATGTTTGATATTGGCTTTGCCGAACTGATGGTAATTGGCGTACTGGGATTAATTATTTTAGGCCCAGAGCGCTTACCAAAAGCAGCCCGAACGGTTGGTTTATTGATTGGAAAAATCCGTCGCACCATGAGCGGTATTCAGCAGGAAATTGAACAAGAAGTTCGAAATCAAGAAATTCGCGAAAAGCTGGAAGACCCAATGCACAGTTATTTAAGCGAAGACGAACTCAAGCAAAAAGAAGAAGCCGAAGCCTTAGATAAACTGGCCAATGGCGAGTCAGATGCACACAGCTTTAAAGAATTTGGTGACCATCATCAAGATCATGAAGTTGAAAATAGCATCTTAGACAACACCCAGGTTGATTCATCCGCTCATCAAGACATAAAAGAACCTAAGTAGTTTCATGGCCAAAAAAAGCAAACAAGAACAAGCCCAAATGCAAATGGAACAGCCGTTGATTAGTCACCTGATCGAACTGCGTAACCGCCTGCTTAAGGTTATGCTATATATCTTGGTTGTGTTTGTTGCTTTGTACAGTTTCTCAAATGAACTGTATCTTCTGCTATCCAAGCCATTAGAAGTTTTATTGCCTGAAAACTCTAGCATGATCGCTACGGGTGTCGCGTCACCCTTTTTAGTGCCGTTTAAACTGACCCTATTCAGCGCAATATTTTTAACCATTCCTTTTATCTTGCATCAAGCTTGGGGGTTCATTGCTCCGGGTTTATATAAAAGTGAAAAGCGCTTAGCCATTCCTTTATTAATGAGTAGCATTATTTTATTTTATGTTGGAGTAGCCTTTGCCTACTTCATTGTTTTGCCACTGGTATTTGGCTTTTTCACCGCCATCGGCCCAGAAGGCGTTAACTTTTTACCTGACATTAATAATATTTTAAACTTTATACTTAAGATATTTTTTGCCTTTGGTCTCGCGTTTGAAATCCCAATTGCCACCCTGTTGCTGATTATGTCAGGGGCGACAACGGTAGAAAGCCTTTGCGAGAAGCGCCCTTATATTTTTGTGGGCTGTTTTGTCGTTGGTATGCTGGTCACACCACCTGATGTGATTAGCCAAACCATATTAGCCTTGCCTATGTACCTGTTATTTGAAGCAGGCATTTTCTTTGGGCGCATCATTAAGAAAAAAGCCCCTGAAGCAAATACATCACCAGAAGACGCATAAAAAAGGCCATGAATAAATTCATAGCCTCTTGTATTTAACCCAACATTTAAAAAGGTGTTTGATCGCTAGTTCTCCTCCATCAACACCCAAATCACATCCTGTCCTTTATCATGGTAGCTCTCTACCAACCTTGCTTTAACCTTACTGTTTACTTCTTGAATGGTTTGCTGATTCAGGGTGCTGGAACTGCCCATGTTGCTTGCATTTTCTGTCATCAAAGACATGGACTTTATTTCCACCCCTTGTCGAGCCGCTAATTCTAAGCGAGCACGTGTCATGGCACATTCTTTCTGTTTATATTTACCCAGTGCATGAGCACCGCAGTTACCTACTGCTTGGGAGCGACTTGGGTTTTCAATCCAACTGGGCAGCTGAGAAACATTCTGAGTGGCACAGCCCGCAAAAACGCTCAATGAGATTAAAAAAGTAGACAAAATTGCATGATTTTTCATGGTTCACTCTGGCAGGAATTTGTATTTAGAGTTAAGGTTAGTCCACTGTAACCCTAAATTCCTTCAAGGAGAAGAAGATGGCCCTTACTCGTATTCTTAACGCTCGTGTTCTAAGCATTGGCGCACTTACTTTATCACTAACTGCATGTTTTGGCGGTGGCTCTCAGCAAGCAGCCGTTCCAGACTGTACTTTCCCAGATGCCCCTGCTGTTGCAGCACCAGGCTGGGTATGTGATGAGCCTATTGAAGGCCTAGCGGTTTCTGCTGTTGGTAGTGCGGATAAATCTGGCGCTGGTATTAACTTCATGAAACAGCAAGCCACAGCGGCTGCCCGTGTGCAACTTGCACAAATGATGAAAGTTCAAGTTCAGAACCTTGTTAAACAGTTCGCTGAAACCACTGGTGCTGGCGACGATGAAACCGTTGATATGGTAAACAGTTCTGTGACTAAGCAAATCACTAACGAATCTTTAGTGGGTACACGTATCTATAAAACTCGTCGTAGCCCTAACGGCGCGCTATACGTATTGGTTGGCCTAGATGACAATGCCGCTTCATTGATCAATGAAACTGCGCTTAAAACATCTATGAATAATCAAAAAGCGTTATGGCAGAAGTTTCAGTCTAAAAAAGCCCATGATGAACTAGCAAAAGAAATTGCTAAGATCGGAAGAGCGTCGTGTAGGGAAAGA
>CAJXIT010000121.1 GCA_913054055.1 uncultured Thalassolituus sp. | reverse complement strand
AAATTTGGGTGACAACTATGGCAGCTGTATCTGCAAAATTAGTTAAAGAATTACGTGAGCGCACTGGCCTAGGCATGATGGAGTGCAAAAAAGCACTTGCAGCAGCTGACGGCGATATCGATGTTGCAATCGAAGAGATGCGTAAGAACTCTGGCCTTAAAGCGGCTAAAAAAGCAGGTCGTACTGCGGCTGAAGGCGTTGTAGTAATTAAGTCAGCGGCTGACTCTGCAATCCTAGTTGAAGTTAACTCTGAAACTGACTTTGCTGCGAAAAACGAAGATTTCCTAGCATTTGCTAACACAGTGGCTGATAAAGCATTTGAAGCAAAAGACACAAATGTTGCAGCAATGAACGATGGTTCTTTGAAAGACGTTCGTGACGCACTGGTTCAAAAAATCGGTGAAAACATTTCTGCGCGTCGTGCAGAAATCGTTGAAGGCGAAATCGTTGGTGGTTACGTCCACTCTAACAACCGTATTGCAGCACTTGTTGCACTTAAAGGCGGTAGCGCTGAGTTAGCAAACGACATCGCAATGCACGTAACAGCAGTTAACCCTCGTGTTCTTGCTCCTGCTGATATGCCAGAAGAAGAACTAGAGAAAGAAAAGGCCATTATCAAGGCTCAGCCTGATATGGAAGGCAAGCCAGACGCCATCGTTGAAAAAATGATGGGCGGTCGTATCAACAAGTTCCTTAAAGAGAACAGCCTTGTTGAGCAGCCTTTCGTTAAAGATCCAGAGCAAACAATTGGTAAGCTAGCGAAAGCAGCTGGCGCGGAAGTTGTTGGCTTTGTACGTTACGAAGTAGGTGATGGTATCGAAGTTGAAGAGACTGACTTCGCTGCTGAAGTAGCTGCACAGCTTAAAGGTTAATTTTTATAATTAACTGATTGAATGCCGAGTTTGGTTAGCCTTACTCGGCATTTGTGTGTCATAACCCCAGTAAACTGAGCAGAAATTAACCTGTTTGGTTCTGGGGTTTTGCAGTGAAATGACAGGCTTTTATGTTATAACTAGGCCTAAGCAGAATTCTGACCATAGATACTGAGGTGTAATATGCCCACTGCAGAGAATCGCAGCCCAAAATACAAACGCGTTCTATTGAAGTTAAGCGGTGAAGCGCTTCAAGGTGATCAAGAGTTTGGTATTGATCCAAAGGTATTGGATGCCATGGCCCTAGAAATTGGCCAGTTAGTGGGTGTGGGTGTTCAAGTGGGTTTGGTAATTGGCGGTGGTAATTTATTTCGCGGTGCCGAGCTAAGTAAAGCGGGTCTTGACCGTGTAACCGGTGATCACATGGGTATGTTAGCCACGGTAATGAATGCTTTGGCCATGCGTGATGCGCTAGAGCGCAGCAATATTAAGTCCCGTGTTATGTCTGCTATACCTATGAGCGGTATTGTAGAGCATTACGATCGTCGCCGTGCTGTTCGCCACTTAAGCGGTGGTGATGTGGTTATTTTTTCTGCAGGAACCGGTAACCCGTTTTTCACAACGGATTCTGCCGCATGTTTGCGCGGTATTGAGATTGAGGCGGATGTGGTTTTAAAAGCCACCAATGTGGACGGGGTTTATGATTCTGACCCTAAGAAAAACCCTAATGCAGTTAAGTTTGATACCTTAACTTATGATGAAGTTTTAGAAAGGCAGTTAGGGGTAATGGACTTAACGGCTATCTGTTTGGCTCGTGACCACAACATGCCTTTACGTGTATTTAATATGGTTAGTCCAGGTATTATGGGCAAGATTATGATGAGTAGCGAAGACGGCACTACCATCTTGTGTGGAGAAAAAGAAAATGATTAATGAAATTCAACAAGACGCACAAGCACGCATGCAAAAAAGCGTAAATGCAATGATTGATGCGTTCAAAAAAGTAAGAACGGGTCGTGCTAACCCAGCTATTCTTGATGGTATCACGGTAGATTATTACGGTTCTCCAACTGAAATCTCTCAAGTGGCCAACATTATTGTTGAAGATGGCCGTACCCTTGCGATTAACCCGTGGGAAAAGCCAATGGTGGCTGTGATTGAAAAAGCCATCATGAAAAGTGATTTAGGTATTAACCCTGCAACGAATGGCGATATTATCCGTATTCCTATGCCAATGTTGACAGAAGAAACCCGTAAAGACTTCATCAAGCAAGCCCGTGCAGAAGCAGAAAAAGGCCGTATCTCTGTTCGTAATATCCGTCGTGATGCAAATGGTGATATTAAAGACTTACTGAAAGAAAAAGAAATCAGTGAAGATGAAGAGCGTCAAGGGGAAGCTGAAGTACAAAAAATCACTGATAAGTTCATCAAGCAAGTAGATGAGCTATTGGCTGAGAAAGAAAAAGACCTAATGCAGGTATAACCCTAAATTTCTATGAAGCTGTGCCACACAGGATGTATGTGTGGCTTCATAACTAGGTCTAAACATGTCAGATAATCTGCCTACATTTGAACAAATTCCTAAGCACGTTGCCATTGTAATGGATGGTAATAACCGTTGGGCCAAACGTCGCCATTTACCTGGTGTGGCTGGTCATAAAAGCGGTGTGAAAGCGGTACGCATTGTCATTGAGCAAGCGGCACGCATGGGAGTTGAAGTGCTTACTTTGTTCGCATTCTCCAGCGAAAATTGGCAGCGCCCAGAAAAAGAAGTGAATGCATTAATGCAATTATTTCTTAATGCGCTGCAGCGCGAAGTAAAAAAGCTTCATGAGCATAATATTCGTTTGATCATCATGGGTGATCTCGCCGGTTTTAGCTCGACTTTACAAGAGCATATTCATAAGGCTCAAGACTTAACCGAAAAAAATGATGGCCTAACCTTAGTGGTTGCTGCTAATTATGGTGGTCGCTGGGATATGAGTAATGCGGCCAAGCAGCTTGCATTAGATGTAAAAGCTGGCAAGGTTAATACTGATGATATAACCCCAGAGTTATTCGGGAAATATACATGTTTACATGATTTACCAGAACCTGATCTTTGCATTCGCACAGGTGGGGAGCTGAGGATCAGTAACTTCATGTTATGGCAATTTGCTTATTCTGAATTAGTATTCAGTGATGCACTATGGCCTGATTTTAAGGAAACTCACTTCTGGTCGGCAATAGAAGAATATAACAGCCGCACGCGTCGTTTTGGGCGCACAGATGAACAATTAAAGGAAGACAGTTAACGTGCTTAAGCAACGTCTTATAACTGCGCTGATTTTGGCGCCTATTATGATCGGCGGGATATTTTTCTTACCCGTTCCACAATTTATGATTTTTATTGCGGCCATTGCAGCGTTAGGTGCATGGGAGTGGGCTAATCTATCTGGCTTTAGTAATCAGCTTGTGCGAGTGGGTTATGCAGGTGTGATTTCGCTGGCCATTTATGCTTTGCATTATTTGGATATGGAGCAAGACCCAGAGCTGCTTTATGGCGCGTTTATTTGGTGGATAGTTGCCTTTATTTTGGTTCGTACTCACCCTAAATTTGTTGGTCTATGGGGAAGTCCAATTGTTCGCTTGTTACTAGGCGTCGTTATTATTGTGCCTATGTGGGTGGGTTTCGTTCAATTGAAAAGCTACCCAGAACTGAATACTTATTTGGTTCTATATGTGATGGCCATTGTTTGGGGTGCTGATGTGGGTGCCTATTTTGCTGGACGTCGCTTCGGGAAAAATAAATTAGCGCCTAAAGTTAGCCCGGGTAAATCTTGGGAAGGGGTGTATGGCGGGTTACTTACGACGCTTGCCATTGCAGTAGCTTCAGGCTTTTGGTTGCAAGATAAAACCATGCAAACGTTTGATATTGAACAGTGGATTACCTTATTAATAGTCACCGTTGTTGTAACTGGGGCGTCTGTTGTAGGGGACTTGGTTGAAAGCATGGTGAAACGTCATCGTGGAATCAAAGATTCAAGTAACTTATTACCTGGCCATGGTGGTGTAATGGACCGCATTGATAGCATGACATCTGCACTACCTGTTTTTGCGCTTGCCTTGAGCCTAGTTGGTTGGGATCTTAAACTATGACCCAAGCGATTACCGTTTTAGGGGCCACAGGCTCCATCGGTAAAAGCACTCTGGATGTTATTTCTCGACATCCGGATCTCTATCGTATTTTTGCATTAACCGCGAATACTCAAGTGAACTTGATGGCTGAGTTGTGCTTAAAGCATCAGCCTCAATATGCCGTCATGGCAGACGATGGATCTGCTCAGGCCCTTAAGAAAGCGTTGCAGTCACATAACATACAAACACAAGTTTTGTCTGGTGTGGATAGTTTATGTGAGGTCTCATCCCACAATGATGTCGATCAGGTGATGGCGGCCATTGTTGGTGCTGCAGGTTTGCTACCCACATTAGCGGCAGCAAAATCCGGTAAGCGAGTCTTGCTGGCGAATAAAGAAGCGTTGGTAATGAGTGGTGAAATTTTCATGCAAACCATTGCTGATAACGGTGCTGAGTTATTGCCAATTGATAGTGAGCACAATGCCATCTTTCAATCGTTACCTGCTGGTTTTGATCAAAACCAAGGTTTAAAAAATCAAATTCGTAAAATCTTATTAACCGCTTCAGGTGGCCCTTTTAGAGGGTGGAGCAAACAGCAGCTTGAAGTGGTGACACCGGCTCAAGCGGTTAAGCATCCTAATTGGTCCATGGGGCAGAAAATATCGGTAGATAGTGCCTCGTTAATGAATAAAGGTTTAGAGTTAATTGAAGCGTGCTGGTTGTTTGACGTACAGCCTGAGCAAATCGAGGTGGTGGTGCACCCTGAGTCAGTAATTCATTCCATGGTGCAATATGTTGATGGCTCGGTAATCAGTCAAATGGGCAACCCGGATATGCGTACGCCAATTGCTTATGGTATGGCATGGCCAGAGCGCATTGATAGTGGCGTGTCATCATTGGATTTTTTCGACATTGCTCAGTTGAATTTTGAAGCGCCTGACCGTCAGGTATTTCCCGCTCTCGATCTATGCTCTCAAGCATTCAAAGTTGGTGGAACGGCTCCAGCTATCTTAAATGCCGCAAATGAAATTGCCGTTGAAGGTTTTTTACGGGAACAAATTTCGTTTCTATCAATCTCAAGCTTGATAGATGATGCTCTTAATCATTGTGAAATTTCCAGTGCTAATAGTTTAGAAGCCATATTAGAGGCCGATAATGCAGCGCGACGATTTGTGCAGGAACGTATAAAAGCATGACAGTCTTATATAGTGTATTGGCGTTAATTGTGACGCTTGGAATCTTGGTAACGGTTCATGAATATGGCCATTACTGGGTTGCCCGTCGTTGCGGCGTAAAAGTACTGCGCTTTTCAGTAGGGTTTGGAAAGGCTATTTGGACTCGAAAAGATAAGCATGGCACAGAGTTTATGATCGCGACCATTCCTTTGGGCGGTTATGTGAAGATGCTGGATGAGCGAGAAGGGCCAGTAGATGACGCTTTAAAAGATCAAGCTTTCAACAACAAAACAGTTTGGCAAAGAATGGCCATCGTTTTAGCAGGCCCTATTGCCAATATTCTGTTTGCAATCGCAGCCTACTGGTTAATGTTTGTAGTGGGTGTGACTCAGGTTAAGCCTGTTATTGGTGAATTGCAGCCAGAAGGCTTGGCTGCCACATCAGGTTTACAAACTGGCCAATTAATTACAGCGGTTGATGGTAAAGAGGTTGCAGGCTGGCAAGCTGTTAATTACCAGTTATTAAAGCGAATCGGTGATACAGGCGAGATCAATATTTCAGTTCAGTCAAAGACTGTGACATTAGACGTTTACGAGTGGTTAAGCGATGCAGAAGAGCCTAACCCGTTGAAGCAATTGGGCATGGCACCGTATCGCCCTCAAGTTCCCGCCATTATCTCTGAACTTATGGCTGGTAAACCTGCCATGCAAGCCGGTCTAAAACCTAAAGACGAAATTATCGAAGTTGATGGCCAAGTGATTCAGCAATGGTACGATTTTGTAGAATTGGTACAAGGCAGTGCTGGTAAGGCGTTAACGCTAAAGGTAAAGCGCGATACACAAACCTTAGATTTAACCTTAATACCGGGTATTAAAGAATTAGAAGATGGTAAAACAGTGGGCTTTGTTGGTGCAATGGTGCAGGCTCCTGAGATACCTAAAGATTTTGTTACAACACTTAGATATAACCCACTTGACGCCCTAGTGAAAGGCGCTGAAAAAACCTGGGACATGTCTGTGGTGACCATAGAATCCATTGGAAAAATGCTTCAAGGGTTACTGTCCGTTAAGAACTTGAGCGGCCCGATTACCATTGCTAAAGTAGCCAACGCTTCTGCACAAGCCGGTTTTGAGGCTTTTATTGGCTTTTTAGCGTATATCAGTATTATGTTGGCGGTAGTGAACCTATTGCCAATACCGGTGTTAGATGGTGGTCACTTTTTGTTTTATGCCATTGAAGCCATAAAAGGTTCTCCTGTTTCAGAGAAAGTCCAAATCATGGGCATGAAATTGGGTATGAGTATCATGCTGACAATAATGGTTATTGCCATATTTAATGACATTAGTCGCATTTAACACGATTTATACATGAAAAACTTAGGCTGAAGCGTTTGTATCAGCGGTAAAGATAAAAATAAGTTCGGAATCACATGAAGTTTATAATCATTAGTATCTTTTTATCAGTTTGTGCTGCCATGGCTCAGGCTGAATCTTTTAAGGTTGAAGACATCCGTGTGGACGGTTTGCAGCGCGTGAGTGCGGGAACCGTATTTGCAGCCTTCCCAATTAATATCGGTGAAAGAGTGGATACTCAAACATTGGCTAAAGCCAGTAAAACCCTTTTTCGTACCGGATACTTTAATAATATTGAGTTGCAGCGCGACAGCAACATCCTAGTGATCAAGCTGGTTGAATTACCGACCATTACCGAAATCAATATAGAAGGTAATAGCGCCATTGAAACTGAGCAATTGAAAGAAGGTTTGAAACAAGCAGGATTGGCTGAAGGTTATGTATTTAAGCGTTCAACCCTTGAGCGTTTAGAACTTGAGCTTGAGCGTCAGTATGTGAGTCAAGGTCGTTACGATGCACAGATTGATACGGATGTTAAAAAACTGCCAAGAAACCGCGTGTCTTTACAAATAAATGTGGAAGAAGGTTCGGTTGCATCAATTAGCCATATTAATGTGGTTGGTAATCAGGCATTTGAAAAAGAACAGCTATTAAAACAATTTGAGCTAATGCCAAGTAATCTATGGTCTTGGTATAACAGTGATGACAAATATTCACGTGAAAAATTGGGTGGCGATTTAGAACGTTTGCGTTCGTTCTACTTGGATCGTGGTTATATACGTTTCAATGCTGAATCGACACAAGTTTCCCTGTCTCCAAATAAAGAAGATGTTTACATCAGTGTTAACGTTCATGAAGGGGATATTTACAAAGTTAAAGAAGTAAAATTAGCGGGTGAGCTTATCGTTGATGAAGCCGCATTAACCCCGTTACTGATTATGCGAGAAGGTCAGACATTTAGTCGCCGCAACATGACCCTAACCCAGGATCTAATTTCCAAGCGTTTAGGTAACGAAGGATTTACATTTGCTAGTGTGAATGGTGTTCCGAAAATCAATGATGAAGATAAAACGGTTGATATCACGTTTTTTGTAGAGCCAGGTAAACGCACTTATGTTCGTCGAATTAACTTTGCTGGTAACGAATCCACCATGGATGAAGTGCTACGTCGTGAAATGGTTCAGATGGAAGGAGGTTGGGCCTCTACTGAATTAATTGAACAATCTAAAAGTCGTTTAGAGCAATTAGGCTTTTTTAAAGGTGTGAATGTTGAGACCCCTAAAGTGCCTGGTTCTGACGACTTGATTGATGTGAACTACAGTGTGGAAGAACAGCCAAGTGGTAGCTTGAACTTAAGCATTGGTTATTCAAGTGCCGACGGTATGATTATTGGATCAAGCGTTAGCCAAAATAACTTCATGGGTACGGGTAAGAAGATGAGTACCAGTGTGAATAAAACGGATGCTCAAACCAGTTTGAATTTATCGTTTACTAATCCATATTATACCGTTGATGGCATCAGCCGTGGTTACAGTGTGTTCTATAGTCAAACGGATTTCTCTGAATTATCGCTAAGTGACTACAACACCGATACTTACGGTGGCCGCAGTACGTTTGGTTTCCCAATTAATTCCCGTGAACGTTTGTCATTCAGTGTTGAAGCCAGTCAAACTGATATGACGATCACTCAAAGTGCACCTCAAGAAATTCAAAATTTTGAAGATACGCAGGGTGACAGCTTTGTAGAATTTACTTTGGGTAGTCAGTGGAGTTGGACCACTCTAAACAGAGGGCTTTTCCCAACTGCAGGGGCTAAACAAAGCCTATCTTTAGAGGCCACCATTCCAGGCAGTGAATTGGAATATTACCGTGCCACTTATAATGCGCAAAAATACTTCCCCCTTAGTTTGAATGGCGACTGGACGTTCCGTTTACGCACAGAGATCGGATATGGTGACGGTTATGGAGACACAGAAGAGCTGCCATTTTTCCGTAACTTTAGAGCCGGTGGTGTTGGTTCTGTTCGTGGTTTTACTAGTAATTCGTTAGGACCAAAAGGGGCGCTTTTACTTCATGTTACTGAAGATACTAATTTAAATGGCAATCTAGATGATGACCAACTTTGGTTTGAAGACCCAAATAGCCTAGGTGGCAATTTATTAACTGAATTTTCCATGGAGTTGATTTTCCCATTACCATTTGTGGAAGATCAGCGCAGCATGCGTAGCGCTATGTTTATCGATGCCGGTAATGTATTCGACACGGAATGTTTAGTTTTAGATCCTGATACATCAGGTAATACAACGCATCCATCATGTGTTGAAGGCTTTGATATGGATGAGATTCGAGTGTCGGCAGGGGTAGGCTTAACTTGGGTAACGGCCATCGGGCCACTGACGTTTACATTTGCCCGTGACTTAAATAGTAAAGAGGATGATGAAACTGAAGGTTTCGAATTCTCATTGGGCCAAGTATTTTAATTTAAAATCAAACAACTCATAAACTTAATAACAATTATAAAAGCAGTAAATAGGAATATAAAAATGACTAAGTGGACAGCAATTTTAGCCGCGGCTTTATCTTTAAGCCTTTCAACAGCCGCCTTTGCAAGTAAGATTGCAGTGGTTGATATGCAACGTGCATTATTTCAATCAGAAGGCGCTAAAGCATCTTTTAAGCAGGTTGAAGACCAGTTTGGCGATAACCTAGTAAAAATCAAAGAGCTTGAAAAAGAATTGATAGAAAGTCAGAAAAAACTGCAAAAAGATGGTGCCATCATGAGTGATGATGAGCAGCGTAAGCTACGAAATAACGTAAAAGAAAAGCAAAGTGAATTTCAATTTCATGCTGGTAAGTTGCAGCAAGCAGAGCAGCAGTGGCGTGAACAGTTCTTTCGCGCCAATATGCCTCTTATTCAAGAGATTCTGAAAAAAATTGTTGAAGAAGAAAAAGTCGATATGGTTTTAAATGGACAGGCTGTGATTCATGTGACACCTGAT